>JAGWJK010000235.1 GCA_028865845.1 Rhizobiaceae bacterium | reverse complement strand
CAAGCCCGATGATTGGGGGCAGGTTGTAGACGATGACGTTGGCTTCCGGGATGGCTTGAAATTCGGCGCTGAGCTTGGCGATCAGGCCATTGACCGAAAGCGCGGCACTGGTTCGATCGGCAAAGGGTTTCAGCGTCATCACCAGCATGGCGGCGTTCGATTTCACCTGGCCATCAAGAAGACTGTAGCCGACAACCGCCATCACACCCTGAATGCCTTCGGTCTTGCGTATGGTTTCCTCGACACGTTTTGCCGTCGCATCCGTCCGGTTGACCGAGGCGCCTTCCGGCAGAATGATTTCACCGAAGATGGCGCCCTGATCTTCCGAGGGCAGGAAGCCGGTCGGTGTCGTCTTGAATAGCCAGCCGGTGCCGGCCATCAATACCGCCAGCACGATCAGCCCGAAGATGGCAAAGCGCACGATGCGGCGAACGACGGCAGCATAGCCGTCGCGAGCGTAGTCGATGCCTTTCAGGACATAGCGGATCGGACCCCGTTTCGGCCCGTGCTGCGCCTTGAGCAGAACGGCGCAGAGTGCCGGGGAAAGGCTGAGCGCATTGATGGCGGAAATCACCATGGAAACCGACACGGCGACCGCGAATTGGCGGAACAGCTCTCCTGAAATGCCGGGGATGAAGGCGACTGGAATGAAGACCGACAGTAGGACCAGCGTGATGGCGATGATCGGAGCGGTGATCTCCGCCATGGCGCGGCGCGCGGCCTCGGCGGGTGTGGCCGTCGGATCTTTTTCGAGATGCGCTTCGACGGCCTCGACCACGACGATTGCGTCATCGACCACAATGCCGATGGCAAGCACCAGTGCCAGCAGCGAGACGGTATTAGCCGAAAAACCGAGCCCGATCATGACGGCAAAGGTGCCGATCAGCGAGACCGGAACCGCAATGATCGGAATGAGCGTCGCACGTACGCTTCCGAGGAAGAGATAGACGACGAGAACGACGAGGATGAAAGCTTCGATGAGGGTTTTGACGACCTCATGAATACTTTCCTGGACGAACTGCGTCGTGTCGTAGGTGATCGCGTAGTTCACACCCTCCGGGAACGAAGGCTTTAGCCTCTCCAGAAGCTGGCGGATGGCTTCGGCGGTTGCGATCGCATTGCCGCCGGGCGCCTGATAGATGCCGAGGACCGCTGCCGGCGTGCCATCCTGTCGTCCGATCTGGTCTGCGGCCTTGGCGGCTAGTTCGACACGCGCGACATCGCGAATGCGCACGAAGGAACCATCGGGTTGGGCCCTTATGACGACAGCCCCGAATTCATCCGTGGTCGTCAGGCGCCCCTTGGTTTGGATGGTGAGCTGGAACTGCTGGTCCGGCAATGCCGGTTGAGCGCCGATGCGGCCGATCGCGGCCTGGATGTTCTGGTTCTTCAGCGCGACGACGACGTCATTGGGCGTCAGGCCGAAATTGGTCAGCCGCTCGGGGGTGATCCAGACGCGCATGCTGTAGTCCCAGGGCGTCAGCAGCGTCACGTCGCCGACACCCTTGATGCGCTTCAACCCGTCGATGATGTTGATCGTTGCGTAGTTCGAAAGAAAGAGCTGATCATGATCACCCTTGCTCGATGTCAGGGCGATCAGCTGCATCAGGGCCGAGGATTTCTTCTTGACGCTGATGCCCTGCGAGCGCGCCTCCTGCGGCAATTGCGCTTCGGCGAGATTGACGCGGTTCTGGACGTTGACGGTATTGATGTCCGGGTCGGTGCCGACCGCGAAGCTGACCGTCAGCGTGTAGCTGCCGTCGTTGCCGCTCGTCGACTTCATGTAAATCATGTTGTCGACGCCGACGACCCGCGATTCGATCGGCTGGGCAATCGATTCCTGAACGACTTCCGCACTGGCACCGGGATACGTCACCGTCACCGAAACCTGCGGCGGCACGATATCCGGAAACTGGGCAATCGGAATGAGTTTCAGCGCAACGAGACCCGCAATCGTGATGACGAGCGAGATGACGATCGCAAGCCGTGGCCGATCAATGAAAATTGCCGACAACATGGATTATAACCCCGACTTGGCTTCAACCGGCTCGACAACTTGTCCTGGACGGACCCTCTGTATTCCCTCCGTGACGACCATCTCGTCCGCGGTCAGACCTTTGGTGATGGAAACGTCGGTGCCGGTCGCCTGTCCCGGCTCGATGTGCCGTACCTCGATCTTCTTGTCCTTGCCGACGACAAGCGCATACGGCCCGGACTGATCGATCTGGATGGCTGCCTGCGGGATGACCAAGGCCTTCTGAGGCTGATCGCCCTCGACCGAGACATTGACGAGCTGGCCGTCGATCAGTGTTCGATCCGGATTGGTAAAGGTCGCCCGCACCAGAACCGTGTCCGTTCCCTGATTGACGGTCACGTCGATGAAGTTGATCTTGCCGGATTGTGGGTAGCGGCTACCGTCCGCGAGTTGCACATAGACGACGGCGTCCGCCGCTTTCGTCGCATATTTCTTGCGCAGCTCCAGTATTTCACGCTGCGATACCGTGAAGGTCACATAGATCGGATCCTGGCTGACGATCGTCGCCAGCGTGTTGCTTGACGGCCCGATAAAATTTCCGATGGAATATTCCGAACGACCGATGCGCCCTGCAATCGGAGCGGAAATATCGGTGTAACTGAGATCGAGCTTCGCCTGTTCCAGCGCCGCCTGGAGCTGAGCAACGGTTCCAGTCGCGCCCTGTTGCTTGGCGGTTGCCAAGTCGAGCGCCTGCTGGGTTCCCGCATTCTTGGCGACAAGATCGGATTGCCGCTTGACCTCGATGCTCGCTAGCGACAAGCCGGATTCGGCGGCCTCGAGATTGCCCTGCGCCTGATCCACATTCGCCTGATACTGGCCTTTTTCCATCGAGAACAAAAGGTCACCGGGCTTTACGTCCTGCCCTTCGCGAAACAACGTCTTTTCGAGGAAGCCGGTGACGCGGGCTCTGAGATCGACCTTGTCGACGGCCTCGACACGTCCGGTGAACGAGACGGACGGCCGTATATCCTTGGCAACGGCCCGAGTCACCGTGACACTCGGCGGTGCGGCACTCGCTGCTTCCTGGCAGGATGCGCTGACTGCCGATCCCACCAAAGCGACGGCGGCTATGACGACGACGGACCGCAGGCTGACGAACTTTCGCATGACGCCCCCATAACCGGATGCCCCTGCATCCGCCCGTTGCCCAGAAATCAAAGATCGGAAACAACGGGTCCACAAGTATGTTACGGTAACAAACGGCGTAAATTGATGCTTCGAAGGTTGCGGTGACCTGACGTGCTCCGGCAACGCGCAGTCGCTCGAGCTCTTCATCTCGCTACCCAATCGAATTCGGACCGGACTTCGGCTATCGCTCCTGTAGGCGGTAGGCGTTCAAAATGAAGGTCGTTTGCGTCCGGATGATTTTCTTCAGTGTCTGCAGCCTATCGGAGGTGACTTCGTCCCAGCCGATAATTTCCGGCAGGTGCTGCCGCGCGAGATGGACGAGGAGCAGTTGACCGTTGATCGTCGTCGACCTGACCCGAACCTCCTCCGCTGAAAGATCGCCTGCACCCGTCCTTGCCACGATTTCCGTGCAGCAGCTTCGAATACGCCTGCCGAGGGATTTATCGGGCGTGGGTCTCTCTGTCTCCGAAGGATGCTTCTGCTGCGTAATGAACAAGGCGCGGCTGGAGGAATCGGGCGTGTCGAACAGGAAATCGGCCATGCTGTCGAGGATCATGCAATAGGCGTCGATCATCGCTTCGGCCGTCGCCGCCGGGTCTGCGAGCAGTTTCTCCGCATGCCGAAGTGCCGGATCTGCGGCTTTCAGCGCTATTTCCTGAATGTCGTCGAGACAGGCCTGATAGAGCCCTTCCTTGTTTTCGAAATAATAGCGCAGCGACGGCGCGGGCACACCCGCGGCACTCGCGATCTCGCGCGTCGACACGCCGGAGAAGCCTTTCTCCCCGAACAAGGCAATCGCGGTTCTGATGATCCTCGCGCGCGTTTCCTCGCCACGCGGATAGCCGCTTTCGGGATTTCGCCGTCGGACGCTGGTCATTCTGTCTCTCCAATTCCGTCAACAGATAGCACGCTCGGAAAAATGTTCCAATCGTAAAAAATATTCCAATTGACATAAATGTTCCGATTGGAATAAAAGTCG
Source organism: Rhizobiaceae bacterium (assembly GCA_028865845.1). Lineage (GTDB taxonomy): Bacteria > Pseudomonadota > Alphaproteobacteria > Rhizobiales > Rhizobiaceae > Rhizobium. The sequence goes on along the minus strand of JAGWJK010000235.1, from coordinate 2,679 downwards.
GTCAAACTGAAACGAAGTGAAAACATCATGGACAATCCGGTCTCCCAGAACGCTGCGCTCGCCGCAGCCCCGCAACGCCGCAGTAAGGTCAGGCGCTATGTATTATTGGCGGCAGCCTGTATTGCCGTCGTTGGCGCTGGCCTCTATGGCGCACATTGGTATGTTTCGGGCCGGTTCATCGAAAGTACCGACAATGCCTACCTGCGTGCAGACCAGGTTTCGATGGCGCCTCGAGTCTCTGGGCAGGTCGCGGAGATTTATGTCAACGACAACCAGGACGTTACGGCAGGCCAGCCTCTGGTGAAAATCGATCCGCGTCGCTACGAGATGGCGGTGCGTGAAGACGAGGCAACGGTCAGCGCCCGGACCGCAGACGTCGCCAAAAGCCAGGCGGATCTGCGCCAGCAGGATCTCGTCATCGCCCAGGCGCAGGCGGATCTGGAAAATGCCGAGGCGAACGCCGATCTGGCGCAAAGAGAGTTCGACCGAACCTCGCCATTGGCGGCCAAAGGTGTAGAGACACAGCAGCAGGTCGAGGAAAAGCGGAGCCTGCTGGATCAGGCACAGTCGACGGTCCGGCTGAAGAAGGCCGTTCTCGATGCTGCGCGACAACAGGTCTCGTCTCTGAAGGCTGAAGTCGAGCAGGCCGACGCGCAGCTTGCCGCCGCAAAGGAAAGCCTGGACCAGGCACAGATCGATCTCGACGAAACGGTGTTGCGCAGCCCGATTGATGGTCGTGTCGGGGATCGCACCGTCCAGCTCGGCCAGTTCGCCCAGCCGGGAACACTGCTTCTGACGATCGTACCGGTCAAACAGATCTATCTGGTCGCCAACTTCAAAGAAACACAGATCAGCAACATGCGGGTCGGGCAGGCCGCGTCCATCAGCGTGGATGCCTATCCGGATCTCAAGATCAGCGGAACGGTCGATAGCTTCGCTCCCGGCACCGGCGCCCAGTTTGCGCTTCTCCCGCCCGAAAACGAGACCGGGAACTTTACGAAGATCGTTCAGCGTGTTCCCGTCCGCATCCGCCTCGACGCAGATTCACAAAAGACCGCCGCGCTGATCCCCGGACTATCGATCGAGGTCGCTGTCGATACGCGTTCCTCGGGCAATCCGAAGATGGCCAGCGCACAATGAGCCCGATATCTGTTTCGACCCCCGCCGCCCTGCCGGAGAGAGCCGCCATCGTGGACTGGATTGCCGTCATCGCCGGCGCGCTCGGCGCGCTGATGGCGACGCTCGACATTTCGATCACGAATACCGCCCTGCCGCAAATACAGGGCGAGATCGGAGCGAGCGGCACCGAAGGAACATGGATCGGCACCGGTTATCTCGTCGCCGAAGTCATAATGATCCCGTTGACGGCCTGGCTGACACGGCTGTTCGGGCTCAGAAACTTTCTGTTGGCGACAACGGTCGCCTTCGTGCTGTTTTCCATCGCCTGCGCATCGGCCGACGGCCTGGTCGAAATGATCATTGGCAGGGCAGGGCAGGGCTTTTTCGGCGGCGGCCTTATCCCCACCGCGCAGGTGATCGTTCGAACGAGACTGCCTCAACGGCAGATGCCTGTCGGAATGAGCATTTTTGGCGTGATCGTTCTGCTCGGGCCGCTTCTCGGCCCGGTCATCGGCGGCTACCTCGCCGAAGAGGCGAACTGGCGCTGGTGTTTCTTTCTGAATTTGCCGATCGGTATTGGGCTGGCCGCGCTGCTGCTCGTGGGGCTGCCTCGCCAGACTCCGAACCTCAAGCTCCTTGCCAATGCCGATTGGCTCGGCATCGTCGGAATGGCTGTTGCCTTCAGTTGCCTCACGGTTGTTCTCGAAGAAGGGCAAAGGGACCGCTGGTTCGAGTCTTCGACCATCGTATATCTCTCGATCGCCTCGCTGCTCGGCTTTGCCGTCATGTTCGTCGCGCAGAAGACAAGTGCCGATCCGGTCATCAAACTGAAGCTGCTCAGGAATCCGGCATTTGCAAGTGCAACGCTGATAACGCTTGCCGTCGGTGCGGCGATCTATGCCGCGACGTTCCTCGTTCCGCAATTCCTAAGCGGGATCGCCGGCTACAATCCCCGCCAAGCCGGCGGGATCATGGCCCTCTCGGCTCTGCCCGTGTTTCTTCTCGTTCCTGTGCTGCCGCGGATCGTCGGACGGTTCGATCCCCGTCTCATGGTGGCACTGGGCTTGGCATTCCTCGCCGGCAGCTGTTTCGTGGACGTTGGCCTTAGCCCAGACAGTGCTGGAGGCGATTTCACGGTCTCGCAGCTCATGCGGGGTGTTGGCCAGATTCTGGCGGCAATGCCTCTCAACCTCGTCTCGATGGCCGCACTCGGGCGCGAGAACGCTGCCGACGGGGCCGGCATCTACAGCATGGCACGCAATCTCGGCGGATCGATCGGACTTGCCCTCAGCGGCATTTTTATCGATCAGCGCAGCGCCATCCACTCGGACACCATTCGGGAATCCCTGACCGCCAACTCACTGCGCGGGCAGGCCAGCCTGGCTGCGGATGGCATCAGCCAAGGGCTGGACGCGGCCACTGCCAAACTGCGGGCTATATCGCAGCTCTCGAGCCTGATCGAAAAGAATGCTCTCGTCATGACCTACAGCGATTGTTTCTGGCTGATGGGTGTCGCCATCCTGACCATTACCCCCATATTGCTTCTGCTGCGCAGCCCAA
>JAGWJK010000234.1 GCA_028865845.1 Rhizobiaceae bacterium | reverse complement strand
GTACCAGTGTTCCGGGCGGAACAGCAGCCGGTCGAAACTCATCTCGCCGAGCAGATACTTCTTCGACAAGGGCGGCCGCTGGTAGGGAAGGTTTTCCTCCGCGCCAAGAATGGTGACCGGCCGTTTATCCCCAAGCGCCCGCAATTTGGCGGCAACCGCAAAGCCGGCCTGCCCGGCCCCGACAATGACCAATCTCCCCGTCACGATCTCAACTCCATTAAGGTTATCCCGGCGCGCCATCCCTAGTATAAGGCATCGCGCCTGCCGATGGGAGGCGTAGCGCCTCCTTCGGAAAGCGTCAATTGCCGCTGACCTTGCGTCTCAGATCACGGGGAAATTAGGGCAGCGCTTACGAGGCGATCTCGACCCAGCGGCGCTCATGGAACGATTGCGCCATGGCATGCACCGTCTTTTCGATGCGCAAACCATCGACAAAGGTGACGACGGATGCCGCTTCGCCGGCAATCGCGCCGATCAGTTCCCGGCATTCGATGATTTTAAGGTCGTTGAAGCCGAGTCCGTGGCCGGGTGCGGGGATGAAGCGGCCATAGGGTCTGTGGGCGGGTGCCGCGAGGATCTTGCGAAACCCCTGTTCGGTTCCCCTGCCCTCGGCCTGGTAGAGCTCAAACTCGTTCATGCGTTCCTGATCATAGGAGATCGCGCCCTTGGAGCCGAAGATCTGCAGCGCGATGCGTCCCTTCCTGCCCCAGGCGGAGCGATTCGCCATCAACACGGCGGAAATGCCGCCATGCAGGCGCATCAGCACGCTGGCAAGATCGTGATTCTCGACTTCACGGCGACCGCCTTGTTGCAGCGGCCGTTCGGCATAGGGCTTCACCATGTCGGTGATCACGGCCTCGACATGGCCGAACAGGAACCAGAGCAGCGACAGCGGATGTACGGCAAAGTCGTCGAGTGCACCATAGCCGGCGGCCAGCTCGCTTTTCCAATAGAAGAACGCGTCGGGATCGGCCATGAAATCCTCGTCCATCTCGACACGGACGTGGTTGATCTCGCCGATCGCCCCTTCCCCGATCAGCGTCTTGATGTGCCGCATCACCGGGTTCTGGATATAATTATAGCCCAGAATCCCAACCCGCCCCGAAATGCTGGCAGCATCGAGCATGCGCTCCGCATCGCCATAGGACGGCGCCATCGGCTTTTCGCACCAAACATGCTTGCCAGCCTGGAGGGCTGCGATCGCCATCTCCGGATGGAATTGATTGGGCGTCGTCACCGAGACGACGTCGACCTCGGGATCCGCGATCAGCGCACGCCAATCGGCGGTGGCTTTTTCGAAGCCGAATTCGGAGGCGCGGAGCGTTGCGAGTTCCTCGTTCGCCTCGGCCAGATGCACGAGGCGCGGGCGCGCCACATCGCCGAAGACGGTCTTGACCGCATTCCACGCCAGCGCATGGCATTTGCCCATGTAGCCGGTTCCGATCAATCCGACGCCCAATGACTTCATTTGCAACCCTCCACGGGTTCTCTCCCGGAACCCGGAGGAATTTTTGGAATATTTGGACCGTTTTTTCAAGCCGCCTTTTCGGGTGTTTTTTGTGAGATTGTGCTGGAAACGGCCTTTCACTCTGAATTCACGGCGATAAAAATAGTTATGACGGGCGCGCAGAAATTCGCTATCGTCGCGAATATGGAATATTTGTTTCATCGACGATCAGGATGTCGAGAAGGGCGGAAGCATGGACGATGAGGTCAAGGCGCCGGTCAGGGTGCCACGGGATTTCGAAAGTCTCCGCAGCACCATCATCGAGCGCAAGAATTCGATGCCGAAGCGCCTGGCCCAGGCAGCAGCCTTCGCGCTGGCCAAACCCGACGAAATCGCCTTCGGTACGACGGCAAGCATCGCCGCCGCCTCCGATGTCCAGCCTTCGACACTCGTGCGCCTTGCGCATCATCTCGGCTATGAAGGTTTCTCCGACCTGCAAAGCATTTTCCGCGAACGCCTTCGCGACCGGACGCTGAGTTACGAAGAGCGGCTGGTAACGCTGGAACAGTCCGGCATCGAAGACGAAGATGCCGGCATCCTGTCAGGCTTCCTCTCGGCCGCGAGCCAGTCCGTCAACAAGCTTGCCGCAACGATCGAGACGGAAACCTTTGCCAGGGCCGTCGACGTGCTCGCCGCGGCCGAAACGATCTATCTCGTCGCCAAACGGCGCGCCTATCCGCTGACGGCGCACATGACCTACGCTTTTTCGAAACTAAGCATCCGCCACCAGATCGTCGCTTCGCCGAACGGCATCGACGGCGAAATCGCCGGCTTCGCCACCGAGAAGGATGCGGCTCTTGTCGCCAGTTTCTCGCCCTACGCCATGGACAGCGTAGAACTTGCGCAGGATCTCGCGGCGCGAAACGTGCCGGTCATTGCCATCACCGATTCGGCCTTCTCGCCGCTGACGGCGAGTTCCACCCATTGGTTCGAAGTCGCGGAGGCGGATTTCGCCGGCTTCCGCTCTCTATCCGCGTCCATGGCGCTGATCATGGCTTTCCCCGTCGCCATCGCCGAACGACGGCGCAAGGCCGCGACATCAAAGCCTCACAAAAGCAAAATGGAATAAATATTCTGAATTGACAAAATAATGGAATTCATGTTTCATAAACGGCAAGATCACGGTCGCGGGAGATGACCGATAAATAGATCGCCGGCTGCATTGGAGGAGATCATGGCGCAAGAAAATCCAGGCGTGGAACAGATGCTCGATGTCATCACCATCGGCCGTTCCTCCGTCGACCTTTACGGCCAGCAGATCGGCACGCGCCTGGAGGATATCGGCTCTTTCGCCAAGTCCGTCGGCGGCTGCCCGGCAAACATCGCGATCGGCACCGCAAGGCTCGGGCTGAAATCAGGCCTGATTACCCGGGTCGGTGACGAGCAGATGGGCCGCTTCATCCGCGAGCAGACGGCGCGCGAGGGTGTTGCCACGGCCGGCATCGCCACCGACAAGGAGCGGCTGACGGCGCTGGTGCTGCTGGCGGTCGAGGCAGAAGGCGTCTCGCCGATGATCTTCTATCGCACAGACTGCGCCGACATGGCGCTCGACGAAAACGATATCGACGAGGACTTCATCAAGTCTTCCCGGGCGGTGCTCGTCTCCGGCACGCATTTTTCCAAACCGAACACTGAAGCCGCGCAGCGCAAGGCGATCCGCATCGCCAAGGCGAACGGTCGCAAGGTGATCTTCGATATCGACTACAGGCCAAATCTCTGGGGCCTTGCCGGCCATGCCGAAGGCTTCGAGCGCTATGTGAAATCCGATCGCGTCTCCTCAAAAATGAAGGAGACCTTGCCGGATTGCGACCTCATCGTCGGCACGGAAGAGGAGATCATGATCGGCGCCGGCGTCGACAACGTGCTCGGCGCGCTCAAGGAAATCCGTCGCCTTTCTCCGGCGACCATCGTCCTCAAACGCGGTGCCATGGGCTGCATCGTCTATGATGGGCCTATCTCCGATGATCTCGAGGCCGGTATCGTCGGCCAGGGCTTTCCGATCGAGGTCTTTAACGTGCTTGGCGCGGGCGATGCCTTCATGTCCGGCTTCCTGCGCGGCTTCCTGCGCGACGAACCACTGAAAACCTGCGCGACCTGGGCCAATGCCTGCGGCGCTTTCGCTGTCTCCCGCCTCCTCTGCTCGCCGGAATATCCGACATGGGCGGAACTGGATTTCTTCCTGAAGAACGGCAGCAAATACCGGGCGTTGCGCAAGGACGAGGCCATCAACCATATCCATTGGGCTTCGACCCGGCGGAGCGAGATCCCGCTGCTGATGGCGCTTGCCATCGACCATCGTTCGCAGCTGGTCGCCGTCGCCGACGAGCTTGGTGTCGATCACAAGAAGATCGTGGCCTTCAAGCGGCTGGCGGTCGAAGCGGCGGCTCGTGTTGCCGGCGGGCGTGACGGCTACGGCATGCTGATCGACGAACGCTTCGGGCGCGATGCCTTCTTCGACGCCGCGACCAAGGGTTTCTCCTGGATCGGCCGTCCGGTCGAGCTGCCGGGTTCGAAGCCGCTGCGCTTCGAATTCAGCCAGGACATCGGCTCGCAGCTCGTCGAATGGCCGCTCGATCATTGCATCAAATGCCTGTGCTTCTATCATCCAGACGATCCGGCGGAGTTGAAGACCGAGCAGCAGGAAAAGCTGCGCACCCTCTTCGAAGCCGCGCGCAAGGTCGGGCGCGAACTGCTGGTCGAGATCATCGCCGGCAAGAACGGCCCGCTTTCCGACGATACGGTCGCAAGAGCAATGGAAGAGCTTTACGCGCTCGGTATCAAGCCGGACTGGTGGAAACTGGAACCGCAGGCTTCGACGTCGGCCTGGAAAAAAATCGATGCCGTCATCGCCAAAAATGATCCATGGTGCCGCGGTATCGTGCTGCTTGGCCTGGAGGCGCCGGCGGAGGAGTTGATCCGGTGCTTCGAGGCGACGCTGGCCGCACCGTCGGTGAAGGGCTTCGCCGTCGGGCGGACGATCTTTGCCGATGCGGCCCGCGCTTGGATGGCCGGCGACATGAAGGACGAGGAGGCGGTCGCCGATATGGCCGGTCGTTTCAGGGAATTGACCGAGGCGTGGCTGAAGACCCGCGGCTTGCAATAATTTGGCGCACCGCCCGGAAATCCGATCCGGTTTTTAGACAGGGCGATGCGCGAACAACAGACTAAAACGCATTTGGGAGGTGCCCCATGGGCAAGACGATCCGATTGACGATGGCGCAGGCCGTCGCGCATTTCCTGAAAAAGCAGATGACCGTGATCGATGGCAAGAAGCAGCCGATTTTCGGCGGCGTCTGGGCGATCTTCGGCCATGGCAACGTCGCGGGCATGGGCGAGGCGCTTTATCAGGTGCGCGAGGAATTGCCGACCTTCCGCGCCCATAACGAACAGGGCATGGCACATGCAGCCATCGCCTATGCCAAGACGAATTTCCGCCAGCGTTTCATGGCCTGCACCACCTCCATCGGCCCCGGCGCGCTGAACATGGTGACCGCCGCCGGCGTCGCCCATGTAAACCGCATCCCGGTACTATTCCTGCCCGGTGACATCTTCGCCAACCGCGCCCCCGACCCGGTCTTGCAGCAGATCGAAGCTTTCGGTGACGGCACGATTTCGGCCAACGACGCCTTCCGGCCGGTTTCGCGCTATTTCGACCGCATCACCCGTCCCGAACAGATCATGACAGCGCTGAAGCGCGCCATGCAGGTTCTGACCGATCCACTCGATTGTGGCCCGGTGACGCTGGCGCTCTGCCAGGATGTGCAGGCGGAAGCGTTCGATTATCCTGAAAGCTTCTTCGAAGAACACGTATGGGCGCAGCGTCGGCCGCAGCCCGATGCCGATGAGTTGGCGAATGCGATTGCGCTGATCCGCAAAGCCGAAAGACCGGTCATCGTCGCCGGTGGCGGCGTGCTTTATTCGCAGGCAACGAAGGAGTTGACTGCTTTCGCCGAGACGCACGGCATCCCGGTCGTCGTCACGCAGGCCGGCAAATCGGCAATCGACGAGACACACCCGCTGGCGCTCGGCTCGGTCGGCGTCACCGGCACGTCGGCGGCAAATGCGATCGCTGAGGAGACGGACCTCGTCATCGCGGTCGGCACACGCTGCCAGGATTTCACCACCGGCTCCTGGGCTCTGTTCAAGAACGACAAGCTTTCGATGATCGGCCTCAACATCGCGGCCTACGACGCGCTTAAGCATGATAGTCACCCATTGGTGACGGACGCCCGCGAAGGCTTGAAAGCGCTCTCTGCCGGCCTTTCCGGCTGGAAGGCGCCTGCGGCGCTCGCAGAGAAGGCTGCACGCGAAAAGAAAGTCTGGATGGACGCAGCCGCAAAGGCCATGGCCTCCACCAACGCCGCCCTGCCCTCCGACGCCCAGGTGATCGGTGCCGTCGCCCGCTCGATCGGCGGCGATAAGACCATCCTGCTGTGCGCCGCCGGCGGCCTGCCGGGCGAGCTGCACAAGCTCTGGCCGGCAACCGCTCCGGGCAGCTATCACATGGAATATGGTTTTTCCTGCATGGGCTACGAAATTGCCGGCGGCCTCGGGGCCAAGATGGCACGGCCGGACAAGGAAGTCGTCGTCATGGTCGGCGACGGCTCGTACATGATGCTGAATTCCGAGCTTGCGACTTCGGTCATGCTCGGCCTGAAGCTCACCGTCGTCCTGCTCGACAATCGCGGCTATGGCTGCATCAACCGCCTGCAAATGGCGACCGGTGGCGCCAACTTCAACAACCTGCTCAAGGACGCTCGCCACGAGGTGATGCCGGAGATCGACTTCCGGGCGCATGCGGAAAGCATGGGCGCGGTTGCCGTCAAGGTCTCCTCCATCGCCGAACTGGAGCAGGCGATCGCTGCCTCGAAGAAGAACGACCGCACGTCGGTCATCGTCATCGACACCGATCCGCTGATCACCACGGACGAAGGCGGTCATTGGTGGGACGTCGCCGTTCCCGAGGTCAGCCCGCGCGCCGAGGTCAACAAGGCGCGCGCCGCCTACGAACAGGCCCGCACCGCCCAGCGCATCGGCTGATCAAGTTCCGTCATTTCTGGAGGAGCATCTCAGCTCCTCCAACACTGCGTTTAAGGAGACTATTGATGAAGGCCAAACTCGGCATGTCGCCCATCGCCTGGTGGAACGACGATCTTCCGGAACTCAGCGACGATGTGTCCCTCGAGGAATGCCTGCGGCAATCGCGCAGCGCCGGCTTCACCGGCATGGAACAGGGCCGGCGCTTCCCGAGCAATCCCGGTGAAATGCTGCCTATCCTGCGCGCCGCCGACGTGACGCTCTGCGGCGGCTGGTTCTCCGGCACGCTC
>JAGWJK010000233.1 GCA_028865845.1 Rhizobiaceae bacterium | reverse complement strand
CCTCGTGCAGGCCCTTGCGCAAGTCGTGATCGAAGCGCGACAGGATTTCGGCGCCGCGATAGATCAGGGTCGTCTCGACGCCGAGACCGTGAAAGATATTGGCGAACTCGACAGCGATGTAGCCGCCGCCTGCGATCAGGATCGCCTTCGGCAGCTCTTCCAGATGAAAGGCCTCGTTCGAGGAGATGCACAATTCGTGGCCGGGCAGCGCGACATGCAGGTTCGGCGTACCGCCGGTCGCAACGACGATGGTCTCGGCCGTTACCGTGTTACCGGTCTTCAGCAGGCGGATCGTGTGCGCATCGACGAGCTCCGCGCGTGTATCGAAGATCTCCGCGCTGGCATTATCGAGACCCTTGCGATAGAGCCCCTCCAGACGCGCAATCTCCTTGTCCTTGGCTGCGATGAGCTTTTTCCACTCGAAAGTGCTTTCGCCGACCGTCCAGCCGAAACCGACCGCATCCTCGAAATGCTCGTGATATTGCGAGGCATAGACGAAAAGCTTCTTCGGCACGCAGCCGCGGATGACGCAGGTGCCGCCATAGCGATATTCCTCGGCGATGCCGACCTTCTTGCCCAGCGATGCGGCCACGCGCGCGGAGCGCACGCCGCCCGAACCGCCACCAATGACGAAGAGGTCGTAATCATAGGAAGACATGAGAAGCTCCTGCTGAAATGAAGGCAGCGCGGCGAGCGCGCTTTGGGGTCGGCCCTGATATAGGATTTCGAAGTGCAAAAAGAAAAGCCCGGAACGATATCCGGGCTTTGAAATTCAGAATTCGCAGAAGCTTACTGCTGCGGCTGCGCGGCAGTGCCCGTGGTGGCAGCCGGTGCGGCCGGAACCTTCACGACCTTCTGGAGGGCGTCGTTGCTCTGGTTGGCGAGGTCGCGGGAGATGCCCTGACCCCAGATATCGGCAGCCTTGTAGAGTTCGCGCGTCGCGATCGGACCATCCTTCAGCAGCTTCTTGCCGGCCGCCGAATTATAGAAGTCTGCAATTGCCTTCAGTTCGTCGGTCGAGAAAGCCTTAGCATAGGTTACGGCAGCTTCGCGCTCCAGATCGGCGCGGCGCGGCGCAAGCGCCAGTGCCTGGGCGTCGACGGTCGAGTTGATGGCGTCGCCGAAGTTCGGGTTGGCCTGGATCATCGTGCTCTTCAGCTGCTCGGCGAGATTCGGCAGGATATTGTCGAACTGGTTCGTGATGCCGAGAGCGTTGATGGCAGCCCGGGCGGCCTTGATCTGATCTTCCGTGACTTCCTGAGCGTTGGCCGAGCCAAACGCGATGCCAGAAAGAACGATGGTCGCAGCGGCAAAACGGCCAAGACCCGCTATTTTGATCATGAGTTCATTGCTCCTATGTATTTTTCGCCTGCAACGTGCGTGCGCCGCCGGGACCGGCAATGATCGCAAGTGTCGCCATGTTGATGAAGAGCCCGTGTTCGACAACACCGGGAATCGAATTAAGCTCAAATGACAGCGCCTCTGCATCAGGAATGCGGCCAAATGATGCGTCGAGGATGAAATGTCCACCGTCGGTTTTGAAGGTGTCGTCACCTGCCTGACGCAGGTTGAGTGCACCCGACAGGCCGAGGCGAGCCGCGGCCCGCTCGATCAGGATCCGGGTGGAAACGAGGCCGAACGGATTGACCTCGATCGGCAGCGGAAACGCGCCGAGAGTTTCGACAACCTTGCTCTCGTCGGCGATGACGATCATGCGCTTCGAGGAAGCCGCAACGATCTTTTCGCGTAGCAGCGCACCGCCGCCGCCCTTGATCAAACGCAGCACGCCGTCCACCTGGTCAGCACCGTCGATGGTGAGATCAAGCTCGGGAAGTTCGTCGAGCGACTTCAGGGGAACGCCAAGTTCGACGCAGAGCCTCGCCGTGCGCTCGGAGGTTGGAACGCCTTCGATGACGAGGCCGGCCGCTACCTTTTCGGCGAGCAGCCGGACGAATTCCTCGGCAGTGCTGCCGGTGCCGATCCCGAGCCGCATGCCGCTCTCGACATGGCCCAAAGCCGCCCTTGCGGCCTCGATCTTCATTTGGCGGGCGTCCATGCGCCACCTGCTCCCATTGTTACGTTGGAGTGCTGTTTACACGGCTCTCCGGGCAAACGAAAGCCAAAATAACGGCACCGGATAGAAATCCGCGGCCATATTCGAAGTGGCTTGAAGAGGCTTTGGTTGCAATTCGCGGCCTGATCTTCTAACTCGGAAAGACTTGCTTCCTTGTCTTGTCCAAAGGCCGATACCTCGTGAAATCTCCCCTTGTCGTATTCGATCTCGACGGCACGTTGCTCGACACCCATGCGGATCTGATCCACAGCCTCAATCATACGATCGCAGCCCTCGATCTCGAGCCGGTCACCTACGACAACCTGACCCACCTTGTCGGCCACGGCGCACAGGTGATGATCGAGCGCGCATGCAAGTTGCGCGGCTATACTTTGCGCCAGGACGAACTTCCGCCGCTGTTGCAACGCTTCATTGCCCACTACACCGAGACGATGCCCGGCCTGACGCAGCCCTATCCCGGGCTGATTGCCGCCATGGATACACTGAAGGCCCAGGGCTATAAGCTTGCCGTCTGCACCAACAAGATGGAACTGCTCGCCCGTACCCTGCTCGACCGGCTGAACCTCACGCACTACTTCGAGGCGATCACCGGTGGCGACACATTCACCGTACGCAAACCGAATGCCGAACACCTGATCGGCACCGTGGAGCGCGCGGGAGGTGATCTTGGCCAGACGATCATGGTCGGCGACAGCGCCAACGACATCCTCGTCGCCCGCAATGCCGGCGTTCCTTCGATCGCCGTCCCGTTCGGCTATTCCGACGTCGGCGTCGAGACGCTAGGCCCCAGCCGCGTCATCACCCACTACGACGAACTCACCCCGGACCTCGTGCGGGGCCTGCTGGCTGCTTAACAGGTTCGTTCATACGGCTCATCGTTCCTGACCCCGACGTGGCGAGCCCTACGGCCAACCGCATGCGTCTTCGGCTAGCAATAATGCACATGGGACCGAAAGCCGCACGACGATCCATTCCCCAAAGTTGCAAATGATCTTGCATCATTCGCGCGCCTGCGCCAAAAGAAACCGGGGCGTCTTCTCACATGCAATGATCCAGTTAAGTCGATACGACTAAAGCGGATTTTTTGCATTAAGGCCGATGCGCGGACTGTAATTTTTGTGTGGGGGACACTCTTGCTCTCAGCTGATCCTGAAGATCGCAATGCCGGACGCCTACCTGTGCGCCGGGGCTGGCTGGCGCCAGTTCTGCGGACGTTGACGATCTTCCTCCTGCTCTGTCTGGGGATCGCCTTTTACATCTACGGTGATCGCATCATCGGCGATCTCCAGGAAATGGCGGCCGAGAGGCCTGATCCGGCATTGCTTGCCATCTACGAAAAATTCGAGATCGAGCCGCTGCCAAGCATCATTGCGGGCCGCAATCCCATGGCATCCTACCTCGACATGTTGCGCCGCGAATCCTGCGACTGGAATGCGCTCTACAGATTTTCCCAGGAATTGCAGGCCCAAGGCTACCGTCGCGAAGCAGCGAAAGCCCTGATCGCCTTCTCCAACAAATGCACGCCGTCAGACATCGCGCTTCAAAATGCCGCTGACATCTTCGGCCAGCTAAGTGACTATGACGAAGCCCTGAAAGTAGCGGACGACCTGATCGCCATGAAACCCGGCGTCGCCGACTACTATTATCAACGCGCGCTCTTGCGGCAGCAGGCAAAGAAATACCGTGATGCGGTCGGTGACTTTTATTCTGTCATGGGCCTCGCCGACAATCCTGCGATCTTGAACAGCACCGTCTTTGTCGGATTGGCTGAAAGCTACGCGTCGCTCGGCGAATATTGTGCGGCCATCACGCCGATCCGGACATGGATCTCGATCAACCCCGGCCAGAACAATACCGCACGCGCCCAAGCGCTGATCAAGGATTACAGCAGCAGGGAAAATTGCACCGCGACTTATGCCAAGGGTAGCGACCGCTTCCCGACGCAAGGCAAGAACGTGATCATAGCGAATGTCAGCATCAACGGCGTCGAAGGCAGGTTCATCGTCGATACCGGCGCTAGCTTTATTGCGGTCAGCAAAAGCTTCGCGACCCGCGCAAAACTGCCGCTTGAGAACAATGCCTCGATCGTGGTTCAGACCGCCAACGGCATGTCGCAGGCGCAGCAGACCACAGCGGCAGACGTCAAGGTCGGACATGTCGAGGCGACTGACGTCGCCACCGTCGTTTCGAACGACGACGTAGCGCTGGGGCCGGATATCGACGGCCTGCTCGGCCGTTCGTTCCTGTCGCGCTTCGATGTCACCTTCGGCAGCCGTGACTGGCGGATCGAGACGAAGGAGTAGCGCCGGCGGCCCGCTTTCATCGATACCGCGGTTAGCGCAATATCTCGACCAGCAGAATCCAGGTGCTCAAGACGCCGGCGACGAGGGCCGAGATCATGCCGATGGCAATCCAATAAAGGCCGCTATCGAGATCCATCAAAAGCATCAGGCCGCCGATGACGAACGGCAGGCTCGCCAGCATGATGATGGCGGAGCGCGCGTATCGTTGCATCGATGTGATGTTATCGCGATCCACCGGAAAGCGAAGCTGGTTGACGGTCGCAAGCGCGATCGCGGCAGCTCCGATGATCATCGCCGCCATACCGAACACCGGATCCGGCAGCTTCGGCATCAGCGCGATACTCGCAAGGATCAGCACGCCCGTCAGAACCGCCAATGTTCCCCCCGCCTGTGCCGGTAGGTGCTGAAAAGCCAGGATACGGGTCAGGTTGATCGAGATCGCCACGACCAGCAGACCGGCGAGCGTCGCCGATGCACCGACCTGCGCAAAGAAGAAGTTCGCCCAGTCCGTCGTCGGCAAGTCCAGCATCTGACCTCATCGCCCCATCGCTTGAAGACCCAATAACGAAAAGGCGGCCTCGAAAGACCGCCTCGCCAGCATAGTCGAATTTCAGCCGCACCCTCAGATCTGGGCGGTGCGTGCCTTGGTCGTCGTATCGAGCGCCTTCAGGGTTGCGGCGTCGCGATCATAGACGTCGTTGAAATACTGGATCACACCGTTCTTATCCGGCCATGCCGTGAAGTAGGCGATGTAGATCGGGAACTTCTGCGGTACCGGCACGGCCTTGTTCTGGCCACCGGCGATCTGCTTGGCCACATCATCGACCGTGGTGTCGAGCACGGCGGCAGCCATTGCACGCGGATCGGCAAGGCGGACGCAGCCGTGGCTGAGCGCGCGCATATCCTTCTTGAAGAAGCTCTTTTCCGGCGTGTCATGCATGTAGATCGCATGCGAATTCGGGAAGAGAATCTTCAGCTCGCCCAGCGCATTATCGCTGCTCGGCGGCTGACGCACTGCGATATTCTTGGTCGAGCCGTACCAGTCGACGCTCGACGAGGCGACAGCATGCCCGCCAACCTCGACCTGATAGCCCATGCGGTCGAGATAGTTCGGATCGGCGCGCAGCTTCGGCAGCATCTCGTTGATGATGATCGACTGCGGAACGCCCCAGAACGGATTGAACTCGACCGTCTGGATCTGGTTCTCGAAGAAGAAGGTCTGATGCTGCTTGCCGCCGACGACGACACGCATCGACAGCTGCTCCTGGTTGTTGTTGTGGTAATAGACCATGAAGGCCGGCTGGTTGATGAAGACGTAGCGCGGGCCGAGTTCATCCGGCAGCCAGCGCAGCTGTTCCATGGCAACGACCAGCTTCTGGATCTTCGAGTCGTCGTTTTCGCCGACCATGGCGCGAACCGAGGACTGGCCGATGACGCCGTCGGCGGTCAGGCCCTTTTCCTTCTGGAAGTCTTCAACCAGCGAAACGAGTTCCGGCGTGTAGTCCGGAGTGCCCTGGTAGGATGCGAACACATCGGCATGTGCCGTCTTCAATGCGTCCGAACCGCGATGCTGGATAGCCTTGACGATATTGGCCATTTCCGGCGAGCTGCTGCCCGGCTTCAGGATGCCGGTCAGCGAAATCGTGATGTGCTCGCCATCTGCGCCGCTCTCGGCCCGTAGCTTGGCCAACTCGCCCTTGAGCTCCATGAACTCCTGGTTGGACGGGCTGCGGCTGTTGAGATAGGCGGTGACATCGGGACTTGCACTCAGCAATCCGAGAACCGGAGTGAGGTTCACGTCCTTGCGCTTGAAATCGTGGTAGCCGGAAATCTTGTTCGGGTCGAGACGACCGCGGATCGTGTCCTGGACGTACATCAGTACCTTACCGGACAGCGCCAGCTCGAACTGCATCAGCGCCCGGTCGCGCATCGTCGGATCGACGCTAGCCGGATCGAAAGACGGGGCCTGAATTGCATAGTCAGCCGGATCGAGGCCAACGGCGCCCGCATCGGCGAGAACCGCCATCACAGCCTTCGCCTTATCGTTGATCGCGTTATCGGCAACCCAGACAAGCGGCTTGCTCTGGTCGGCGTAATAGGCTTCTAGGGCCTTGGCGACATCGTTGGTCGCCATGACGCGGGCGTTGCTCAGATAGCGGCGCTGCGAGACGCTGCTGTCGACGGCGACGGGCGTGGCGGAAGCATCGGCCACAGCGCCGGTCACGACCGGATCGGCGAAGCGGTTCGAGGCGACGAGACGCATCGGCTCGGCCTTGTAGGTATAGTATTGCGGCGCGCTGACGGTCGGCAGCGGACCCTTTGCCTGCGCCGGTGCCGCGCCATCGGGCGCAACAAGCGTGGACTGCGCGGGATTGGCAGTAACCGGAGCGGAAATCTGCGTGCTCTGCCGGTTGCCCTGACCGCCTCGAATGAAGTCCATCAGGGTCATTGCGTTCGCGGACGTAACGCCCGCAGCGGA
>JAGWJK010000232.1 GCA_028865845.1 Rhizobiaceae bacterium | reverse complement strand
CCAACCACCACGGCGCCTCAAGGCACGCCGACAACGCAAAATGACCCGCCGCAATCGACACCGAGCGACCCCGATCCGCCACCGAGCAAACCCGACAAATCCTGCGGCCACGACAGGGACGGCGACAAGCACCATAGCCATCACGGCAAGGGCGATCACGGCCGGGGAGATCATGGGTGGGGAGATCATGACAGAGCCCACCACGGCTGGGGCGACCATAACCAATCGGATTCCAACAGCGGCGACCAAGGCGACAGCCAAGGCGCCGATGCCGGCGGACATCACCGCCGATAGTCCGCCACCAGACGAGACGCGCGGCGTCGGCACCTATCCAATCAATGGCGGCTTTCGTGATCGGCCTTTTCCAAGCCCTCCTCCCAGAAATGCTCCGATCTGCGGGAGATGCGCCCATAGAACTCCGACAGCCCGGCCGCGACCAAAGGCGCCTTCTGCTTTGCGGCCGTAATGAGCTTGCGGCTCCCGGTCGAATGTTTGCGCAGGGCGTCGATGAGCTTCAGATGCAGGGACTGCAGATCGAGAAACTCGGCGGATTTCGCCAGCGTGCCGTCGCCGACGACGGCAAACAGCTTTGTTTTCCGGCTTTTGCCTTTGAGCATCAATGCGCCCGCCTCGAGCAGCGCGCATTCTTTCAGCAGCCGCGCGGTCGGCTGCGATACCAGAATATCGAAGCTGATGTCCTTGCAGGTGGATTCGATGCGCGAGGCAATGTTCACGGCATCGCCGACCGCCGAATAGTTGAAGCGCGTCTCGGCTCCCATGTTTCCGACGCAGGCAAGCCCGGTGTGGATGCCGATGCCGATGCCGACCTTGCGATCCGGACCGAAACCGAATGCATCGCGCTCGTTCAGGCCGGCCAAAGTCTCACGCATGCCAAGAGCCGCATGGACAGCCTTGGCGGCATGCTCGGGAACATCGATCGGCGCGTTCCAGAATGCCATGATCGAATCCCCGATAAATTTATCGAGCGTCCCCTCGTTTGCGATGACATGGTGGCTAAGCGCATCCAACAAGGTGTTCAGAAATGTCACGACCTCGGTCGGCGTCATCTGCTCGCTGATCTGCGTGAAGTTCCGCACATCGACGAACATGACCGTCAACTCGCGCTCGTCGCCGCCCAGCCGCAACGCGTTGCGCGTATGCTCGATGCGGTAAAGCAGCGACGGCGATAGATAATGGCCGAAAGCCCGCCGCACATCGCGCCGTTCACGGTCGGTGACGAGAAACCGAAACGCGGTTGCAGCGAAGTGCGTGATCGATCCGGCAACGATCGGCGCCAGCGGATCGAAGAGAAGGCCGCCATATAGAAATGCTGCGAGCGATGCGAGAATGGCGAAGGCGGTAATCAGCAGCCCGCAGACAAGTGCGACGACCGGCGTAACGAAGGTGGTCATGATCACGAGAAAGCTGCCGAGAACGGCGATCGAGAAGATTTCCAGCCCGTCAGCCCAATCCGGCCGCGACAGGAAATGGCCGGATAATATCTGCTCGATGATCTGCGCATGAATGGAAACGCCCGGCACGGTCTCGCCAAGCGCCGTCGTACGGATATCGTGAAGGGCCGAGGCAGACGAGCCGACGAACACGATGCTGCCCTGGATGGCAGCGCCTACATCCGAAGGAGCCCCCTCCGGCGCCAGTACTTTGCTCACCGAAATATACCGCTCCCTGGTGTCCGGACTGACATAAAGCCAGAGTTCGCCGGCAGCCGTCACCGGGATCACGAACTCGCCGATTTTCACGCGGGTGATCCTGTTTTGCGCATCCGGCGCATCATCCAACACGTAGGTCGATGCGCCCTGCGCGACGCGAAGTGCTTCGAGCGCAAGGCTCGGATAGAGCTGCTTGCCGTCGCTGAGGAAAAGCGGGATCGAGCGCGTTACGGCCGCCGAAGCACCGGGATCAAGGCTGATGTGGCCGATGCCGGCAGCATTGGCTGCGAGCTGGGGGCGCAGCGGCGTGGCGGACTTGATCGCCGGAGGTGCCCCAAACGGGCTCTCTCCCGTATAAGCAAAACCCGCTTTCACCGGCGGCAGATAGTCCCCTTCGTTGGAAAGTCCAAAGCCGATGATAACAGGCTGGTTCTCCAATGCCTGTGCGAAGATCTTGTCATTGTCCGGGAGCTTCTCGATAAGCGAGGGGTCGATGTTTGTTACCTCACGAACGACGTTGCTTGGCGACAGGCGATCGGGCTCGGAAAACAATACATCGAAAGCGATCGCAGATGCCCCCATGTCGGAGAGCCTGTCCACCAGCATCGCCAGCCGATTTCTCGGCCACGGCCATTGGCCAAACTGCTGCAGCGACGCCTCGTCTATGTCGACGACGCGCACCGGCATGTTTTCGAATTTGCGCGGCGACAAGCGCTGGTACTGATCGAACGTCAGATCGCGCGCAAGCTTTAGCAGCGGCGGATCGCTATAGCGCAGCACCGTCAGCGCTGCGACAATCGCCAGGCCGATCACCACGCCAACCTGCTGCGCGCGTGTCACCATTCCTCTGCTGGTCCCTATGCGGAAAGCCAAAGCACGAAACAACTGACGTCTTTGGGTAAAAACACGCCCGCGCGTCAGCTCACCGATGTTTCAGATTGCTGCATGCTGCATCGTCCTTCGCGGCCGCGCAACGTGGCCTTATGATGGAAGAACAAACCGTATTTCCATTTGGCGCGAGTTCCGTAAATCCCGCCCATTGGCTTGCCCGACCGGCCGGGTCACCGTGCATATCGACGCTTGATCGAGAGCCTTAACAGAGATCAATGCGGGCAGACCGTAACATTTCATCGTCTGTAACCGTAACGTACTTCCTCGCATCTCAATCTTCGTCAGAATTCGAAGACGTTGCGGCGATCTGAACGGAGGCACCCCATGTACTTTTTTGTCACCATTCCTCTTGCCTTCGCTGGAATGATCGCGGGCTATTTCGTCTCCCGCGACACACTACGGTTCACCCTGCTTCAGACCGGCATCGCGCTCGTCATGCTCGCCGCCTTCATCACACTGATGATCTTCCTGCCGCGCCTCTGGAAGCAGGTACGGCATCGCAGATCGTAGCTCCGCGATGTTGGCCCGCGAGACCATGACGCGAAAGTATGTGTATCACGCCTTTCAACGGTGAACGGCGCGGGTGTCCCTGCCCGCGCCTCATCGCTTCGTTTGCTATTTCTTCGAGGTGAAGACGCCGAGATTGATGAGCTGCACCCGGCGATTGTCCGCGGCGGTCGGATCCACCCCATCGATGGGATATTCCTGGCCGACCCCGACCGCATACAGCCGGTTCGGATCGATCGCGAAGGTCGTCGACAGCGCCTCCTTGATGGCGTTGGCGCGATCCTGGCTCAGCTGAAGATTGTGCTTGGGATCACCGGTCGAACTGGTGTGGCCGACCACAAGAAACTTGTACTTCAACAGGTTCGGGTGATGAAGCGCGTCGGCGAGCAAACCGATCGTGCGGTAAGACTGCGGCTCGATCGCCACGGAATTGTTCACGAAATTGAGCTCGACCACCATCTGGGGCAGGTTGGTGACCTTGCTCCAGTTCGGCAAGCTCTTCAGGTTCTGCGTCGGGTTTGCCAGCGCTTCCTGTCGCAGCAGCTCGACATCGATGACCGGCGCCGCCTTGGTCGCCTGGCCGAGCATGTTGGTAATCCGCTGCTGGGTCACTTCCTGCGCCGAGGCGCAGATCGGCAGAAGCAGAATGCCGGCCGATAGAACGATGCGAAGCCGACGAGCGACCATTGTTTTCCCTCCTAAACTAGCCATGGTTCACCGCCATCCCGCATCTGTGATTGCTTGGTTGCACTTTCCGCTGACGATTCGCTGCGCCTTGACAAGGCAGGCAAGCTGATAGCCATCGCCTTTAATGCCGCGGCAGCGCTGCGCGATGTCACCTTTGCAGAGGTTGAAATAGGCCGCTTGCGCGTCCTGACGCTGCTTGATCGACGCGATGACGGTCGTCAGCGACGAGGTGCAGGTCGGCGAAACCTTCGCCGAGTTCTGCTGCAGGCAGTTTACGATCTGGCCATTGCCGAGATTGAGGTTGCGGCACAATTTCTGAATATCGGCACCGCAATCCCTGGCAAGCGTCGTCACGGCGTCGGCATAGCTGATCGTGTCCGCTCGCCCGGCAGTCGTCATTGCAAGAAAGGCGATCAACACCGCCCGCCCCAAAACGCTGTATCGCTTCAACATAAGTGATCCCATCCGTTGAGTTTAAAGCGGCCGTCGATCGTCGAAGATATTTATCCAAAGACTGCCCATCGTCCGTGGCCGCAGGTTGCGCTTGACTCATGATCCGAAAAATAGCCGCTAGAGGCGCGTCCAGGTCTGCGACTGGCAGAAGACCTTCATGACGCAACCCTGCATCTTCACGTTATTGCCTGAGAGTTTGAGCGTTCCGTTGTATGTCTTGTTGCTCACGGGATCGGTGATCTGGCCGGCATAGCTGCCGTCCTTGCCGCTGAAATTGCCGATCTTGCGGCCGGCATATTTTCCGGTCTTCACCGTGATGCAGTAGCCGCTGCCGCAACGGGCAATGGCGGAGGTCGTCCCGTCTTCCGTCTTCCAGTTGCCGACAAGCGGATCGGCGGCATTGGCCACGCCCGCCACCAGCACCATGGCCGCCGCTAATATAGATGCGTGTCTCATTGGAAATCTCCAAGGTTTTCAACCCGCGTGCCTCAAGACGCGGATCGATCCCTCCTATGAAAGGATGCGACTGGGCGTAAGTACGTTACGGTAACATTAACGCTGCCTGCTTCCGCCGGATCGTCGGGAGACTGTGAATAAACGACGCGCGACGTCGGCTCATCGCGGTAATCAGCCGCCTTGATACACGTTGAGTTGTGGCCGCCCGACATGCAAAGACGAAGCGCGCCCATGAACCGACGGCTGGCCTTTTGCTGCCCATAACCTGGTCAAGCCATTGCCTATTCCTTGCTTTCCGACCCGATCATCGTCGCCGTCTCGACGCCATAGGCTTCTCGAAACGCGCGCTCCTCGCCCGCCTTCCGGTCGGCAGCCTTGTGAAGCAGGATCGACGTCAAAGTCTCCGGATGCTCCCCCTCGATCAGCGTGACGTCGGCATTGCCGGGGTTGTCGGAGCGCTCGAACCAATCGACGGAGCGATGCAGGAAATTCATCTCGACCGCCCTGTTGGTGACGCCGTGGCCGACGATGACGACGTTGTCATGGCCGTTCCTCGCTTCGCGCATAACGGTCTGCAGGAACAGGCGAACGCGCTGGGCGACATCGGCACGGCTTTCGCCATCCGGCGGCCGTGCATAGAATTTGCCATTGTTATTACGCATCCGCGCCCACTTCTCGAATTCCTCGGGAAATTTCTTCTTCTGTTCGACGTGATCGTAGATTTCGGTGAAAAGACCAAAGTCCTGCTCGCGCAGCAGATAATCCTCTCTGACATCGCCGACGAGCCTGGTCGGCAGCGCCTCGAGCAAGGCATCCCTGCTTTGCCGGGTCCGGAGGAACGGCGAATACCAGACCCGCAGCTTCTGAAAGCCAGCGCTCGGCATGCCATCGAGGTAGGACGCGATGCTGCGCCCGGCCTCGACGACCTGCCTATATCCCCATTGCGTCAACGGAACATTGTGATCGCCGAACTGGCGATAGGCCCGTTCGTCGAGATTGCCGAGAGATTCGCCGTGGCGAACAAGAAAGATACGCATCAGCCGTCCTGCACTCCTGCGCTTGTGAAACCGTGGGCAGATGCAAAGCGTAGCCGGTTATGCGCGCTGAAGAAATGAAATGATCTCTGGATGCGCAAGAGGCACGAGGGAGCCGATGTCGCTGAATGGCACCCAGGCCAGCTCAGCATCTTCATCGCCCAGCAATTGCGGGCAGCCATTCAGCCAATCGGTAACGATGAATACCAAGCCGTTCAGCTTCCCATCTTCCCGCCCGCTCCATCTCAGTTTGAACGCTGGGCACCGATCCTCGCCCGGAGACCTGACCTTCAACCCGAACTTTTCGGACTGGATCATGGGCTGGCCGATCGGGTGGACCGATCCGATGCAGCTGGTAACGGAGTGGTCAGTCTGGCTGCTGCGTATGCGTGGGGAACTCTCAAGAATGCCCACTTTGAGGAGGCTTAAAATGGGGTTTAAAGGGCCCTCGAAGGACTTCTAAGCTCTCGCGCGACTGCCTTTATTGACCTCCGCCTTATCTCGCCGGTGCCGGGTCCGAGCGAAAACGGCGGAGGTCGCTTGAGAGATCAGATGTGCTCTTGCCGCAACGGGAAGCGCACGCTTAATCGGGATCGCCCCCACCGCCAACACCCAGTCCAATATCCTTTTTTGGATATTTCACGAAGGTTGCCGCATGCGCCTGCTGTAGCTGAAGGACTGGTCCGTATATCCATTCATAATCACCGTTGCTGCGCGTCAATCGTTCTTTTGGGTCTCGGTAGAGATCGAATACCCATGGCGCATTGCCGATCGGAACAAATGTCGACATGCTGATATTTGAGAACGGCTGTTCAAACGGCATCACGGTGAAATAGGCCTTAAATTCACCCCATCGCAGCGCTGAAAAATCGGCGCCATTATATGAGAACACAGCCTGCCGGTTCGTCTGGCCGTCATCCGCTAGCAGGAAGCCGGTCTGATCGATACCGTCGATATAGCGCTCCGTCGGGATCTTGGATGTAATCCCGCCAAGCGCCAGAGAAGTGTTGAACAGATCCATGATGTCAAATAGCCCATCGCTCACGCGTCCGGCTTTGATCATTCCGGGCCAATAGGCGATCCCGGGAACGCGGACGCCGCCTTCCCAGGTTGTTCCTTTGCCGCCCCTGAACGGCGTGTAACCGGAGTCCGGATACGAATCC
>JAGWJK010000231.1 GCA_028865845.1 Rhizobiaceae bacterium | reverse complement strand
ATGGGTATTGATGTAGTCGATATCGCCCTTCACCGTGGCGAGCGCCTGGCGCATGCAGCGCACGGCGCCTTCGCCCGAGGGAGCGACCATGTCGTAGCCGTCCGAGGTCGCCCCGTAGCCGACGATTTCGGCGTAGATCTTCGCGCCGCGGGCCTTGGCGTGTTCCAGCTCCTCGAGCACCAGCACGCCGGCGCCGCCGGCGATGACGAAGCCGTCGCGGCTGACGTCATAGGCGCGCGAGGCGGTTTCGGGATGATCTTCATTGAACTTGGAGGACATGGCGCCCATGGCGTCGAAGAGGTTCGACATCGTCCAGTCGAGATCTTCGTGACCGCCGGCAAACATCACATCCTGCTTGCCCCACTGGATCATTTCGGCGGCGTTGCCGATGCAATGCGCCGAGGTCGAGCAGGCCGACGAGATCGAATAGTTGACGCCGTGGATCTTGAACCAGGTGGCAAGCGTTGCCGATGCGGTCGACGACATCGACTTCGGCACGGCAAACGGGCCGATGCGCTTCGGGCTGTTGTTCTTGCGGGTGATATCGGCCGCTTCGATCAGGGTGCGGGTCGAAGGACCGCCCGAGCCCATGATGATGCCGGTGCGCTCGTTGGTGATATCGCTTTCTTCGAGGCCGCTATCGGCGATCGCCTGCTTCATGGCGACATGGTTCCAGGCGCCGCCTTGCGACAGGAAGCGCATGGCGCGGCGATCGACCAGTTCCGTCGTGTCGATATTCGGTGCACCCCAGACCTGGCACTTGAAGCCATGCTCGGCAAAATCGGGGGAAAAGGAGATACCGGACTTGGCTTCGCGCAGCGAGGCGGTCACTTCCGCGGCATCGTTTCCTATCGAAGAGACAATGCCCAGACCCGTAACTACTACCCGTCTCATGTCGATGACCTTTTCTAAAACGTCTCTCTTGGTGGAGGCAACAATGCCGCGGCTCAGGCGGCCTTGTCCTTTGACAGGCCGACACGCAGGTCCATTGCCTGATAAATCGTCTCGCCGTCGGCCTTCAGCCAGCCGTCGGCAGTGCCGAGGACGAGACGGCCGCGCATGACGCGCTTGAAGTCTATGCCGTATTCGAGCAGCTTGGTGTCCGGGCGAACCATGCCCTTGAACTTCACTTCACCGGTGGAAAGCGCCATGCCACGGCCGGGCTCGCCGAGCCAGCCGAGGAAGAAGCCGGTCAGCTGCCACATACCGTCTAGGCCGAGGCAGCCCGGCATGATCGGGTTGCCGGCGAAATGGCAGGGGAAATACCAGTCGTCCGGACGAACGTCGTATTCGGCGCGGATATAGCCCTTGTCGAAGGCTCCGCCGGTTTCGGAAATATCGGTAATGCGATGGACCATCAGCATCGGCGGCAGGGGAAGCTGCGCATTGCCCGGGCCAAACAGTTCGCCGCGGCCGCAGGCAAGGATTTCCTCATAGTTGAAGCTGGATTGTCTCGTCGTCATAAAAATTCCGTTTCCCCCGCATGGATGCCGATGGATGTGAAGCTTTAGTGCAAGATCGGCGAAAAATGAAGCGCAAGCATCATCACATCATTCTACCACCCGATCGCACGCAGTTCACGCTATGTGGTGGTCGCATACAGTAAGGCCAAGGCCGCTACCAGTGGCAAATGCGGGAAAAGCCCGATTTTTACGGCTTTTGGCTAGGCTCCATGCTCATTGAAACTATTGAAACCATTCCATGCAAAAGTTATATGGCTAAGTTAAGAATTACAAAACTCAGGAATTCGGAGTGCCCTGAATGGCGCAAGAGGCCAAGATCGAGATCGAAACCAGGCTACGCGACGCTGGCCTGAGGCCGACCCGACAGCGGGTTGCGCTCGGAGACCTTCTCTTCGCCAAGGGCGACCGCCATCTGACCGTCGAGGAACTGCACGAAGAGGCCGTGGAAGCCGGCGTGCCGGTTTCGCTCGCAACCGTCTACAACACGCTGCATCAGTTCACCGAGGCCGGTCTCATCCGCGTGCTCGCCGTCGAAAGCGCCAAGACCTATTTCGACACCAATGTCTCCGACCACCATCACTTCTTCGTCGAAGGCCATAACGAGGTGCTGGACATTCCGATCAGCAACCTGACGATCGGCAATCTCCCCGAACCGCCGCAGGGCATGGAAATCGCCCATGTCGACGTGGTGATCCGCCTGCGCCGCAAGCAGCGGTAAGCGGCAGGCAGCAGAGTCCCCCTGCAGACAGCCTGAAACCTTAAGTCTCATTCTTACATGACATCATCGGGATGACGGCCGGGCCTATGATGATAGGTCGGGAACGTCCAGCCGAACCACAAGGCACCGCCGCGTACCGCGAAGGCGGCGAGAATGCCGAGCGTCGACGAGATGTAGAGCGGCGCCATCGTCGTATTGGCGGCGGTGAAGACACCAGCCCCAACCAGCGCCGCCGTGACGTAGATCTCCGGCCGCAGCAGGACCGAGGGCTCGTTTGCCAGGAGATCGCGCAGAATGCCGCCGAAGGTCGCCGTCAGCGCCCCGGTGACGATCGCCACTGTCGGCGAGCCCGTCGCCGCCATGCCCTTGGCCGCGCCCATGACGCAATAGGCCGAGAGACCGACCGCATCGAGCCAGATCAGCAGCCGGTAGCGCGATTCGAACAGATGCGCCGTGAAGAACACGAGCACGCCCATCATCGCACAGATGATGATGTAGGTCGGATTCATCACCCAGAAGACCGGCACGCGGCCGAGAACGATATCCCGCAGCGTGCCGCCGCCGATGCCGGTTACCGCCGCAAGGAAGAGGAAGCCGATCAGATCCAGCTGCTTGCGCGAAGCCGAGAGCGCCCCTGTTGCGGCAAACAGGGCGACACCGACATAATCGAGAAACGACAGAAACGACATCAGGTGCTCCGGGCGGGGCTTGCTGCGATTTGGCCGGAGTGAATCATGGCCGCAAGGGCGGCGCAAGCACGCGCGCGTAAAGAAGCGGCATCGACTCGTCTTTGGAGAGGAAGACTCCGTGAAATCGCTGCTGATCGTGATCCTGAATGTCCTGGCCCTCGTCTACATGCCGACGGTGGCGCTGGCGCAGCAATCGCTGGTGCAGGACCCGGTCGCCTTCGAGAAGGATCACTTCAACAAGCGCTGCGAGGGCCAGGCGAGCTATGGCGACGGCTTTGCCACCGAGCAGGACGTCAACAACGACACGTTGACCGATATCGTCATCAACGAAGGCGAAATCACCTGCAAGGGCGAAAAAGGCCCCGACTGCACCGATGAAGGCTGCACCTATAATTTCTACATCCATGTCGCCGAAGGCGGCTATATCCTTGTCGCGACCGCCCGGATCTACGGCTACGATTTCATCCAGCGTTTCGGCAATATGGTGCTGGTGATGAAGATGCACCCGCACTTCTGCAACCGCAATGACGGCGAAGATCCGTGCCTGATCACGGTGCGCGTCCGCGGCACGAAGTTCGTCACCATCTCGCAGAAATAGCCGGCCGGCTGCTTCTCAATCCGCCCGGCTTGAGCGGATTCACGGTCTGGACAGGTATTTTATCACGGCCCGGGATAAAGCGCCGAAGTGCGGCCGACGGCGTAGTAGCCGACGAGGCCGATCCATTCTCGTACGCCCGTTGCCAGCAGTTGCGCATTGAGCGAGGGCTGGGTGAAATCGAAGCCGAGCGTTTCCTTGCCGGTGCTGCGGTAGTCGACAGGCCACGGCACGATATCGATGCCCTGCTTGCGGAAAATGCCGACCGAGCGCGGCATATGGAAGCCCGAGGTAATCAGCAAGCAATTCGAGAGGCCGTTCTGCGTCAGCAGTTCCTTGGTATTGACGGCATTCTCATAGGTGGTGCGCGAGGTCGTGTCTTCGACAAGACGATCCTTGGGAATACCGAGGGCGGTAAAGAAGCGTTCGGAAATGACGGCATCGCCCTCATAATCGCCGGTAATCGAGCCGTCACCGCCGGAAACGACGATACGGGCCTGCGGGTATTTCTGTGCCAGCCGCAGAGCCTCCACCAGCCGGTCGCCGGCCGAATCGAGTTCATAGCCGCCGCGCACCGTCGTCACCTCGTTCTGGGTGGCGCCGCCGAGCACGACCATGCATTTGAGATCGGCCGGATCGGTGGCCTGGCGCGGAAAGCGCTCCTCCAGCCCCTGCACGATGACGGCGCCGGCGGTGGTGTAAAGCGCGACGAAGAGGATGAGCACCGACAGCAGCATCGAAAGGGCACGCAGCCGGTGCCAGCGGACAAGGCCGGCGAGCAGGGCCAGCAGGCCGAACAGAAAGGCCAGCGACAATGGCTGACCGAGAATCCAGACGAGTTTTGAAAATATAAACAAGGAAAATCCCTCGGTTTGCCAAACCGGGCCTTACTTAGAGCCCGTGTCTCGCTGTTCATCTCCCCCTAGCAGATTTTTGTGCAGCGCAATGGGCTATTTCGATCGCGACGCCATCGTCGCGGCAATCGCCAGGCGTTGATTGAAGCGCCGTTGCAGCGGCCGCGGTATAAAAAGAGTGGCGATGGAAAGGGCGATCGCCACTAGGGAAACCACCCAGAGCGCATGACCGCCAAGGAGGCTCGCGAGCACGGCGCCGATGGTCGCGCCGGTCACCATGCCGCCCCAGGGCACGATCTGCACCCGCCAGGCGAGATCGCGGTCACCCAGCAGGAAACGGCCAATACCCCGGCCGAACCGCGACAGAGCTCCGGTAACGTAGGTGAGCCCGATCGGCAGGCCTTCGATATGCTCGACGGTGGCATTGACCATGCCCATGGCCAAAATGACTAGATAGAATTGCACGAAGACGAGCGACGGCAGCTCGAAGCCGGCAGCGGCCGCCAGAAGAAGGCCGACGCAGGCAAGCACCACGAAGGCGCGCCGGTTAGCAGCATGGGCAATGACGATGCCAAGCGCATTGCCGCCGATGAAGGTCAGAATTGCCGCAAACAGCACGGCCGCATGGCTGAAATCGCCGGTGCCGAGCGCAATCGCCGCCCGCGTCGTATTACCGGTCATGAACGACACGAAATTTCCAGACAGCATCAGCCCGACGGCATCCGTCATGCCAGCGAGAAAGGAAATCGAGGCAACGAGAAGCAGGCCCGTGACGGTACGTCGGGTCTTGATAAGGCGACGGCGGCGCTGTCTGGTCATGGCCGAATCGGGAAGGGTTGGCGGGAGGCCGGAGGCTAGCACGAAGCGGTTGGAATGGCATTTCGATTTGAGTACGACGTTCGCAGTATGCGCGAACCCCCGGACGCGGAACTCACCATCATTTGCCCCTGGTTGAAAAGAAGAGTCACAGAAGTGATCACGCTCTTTATCCCCATTTCCTGCAACGAAGCCAGCGCCGCTTTTGTTGTTGATTCGCTCGCATCCCAACCTGAAGCCTCTTCTTCTAAGTTTCCGCACTGAAAGAGGTGGTCGCGCGAAATAAAGACGTTAACGATATGAATCGTTTAGCCGAATCGCTGTGTCGAGATAGTTGATTCAACAATTCAAATCACTATTTTCTCAGTGGAGACCCTGTCTCATCCGAAGCCTTGCGTTCATACGCAGGGGATTTACGTAGGATGAGGTGGGGTCTTTTTCTTTTTTCCCCGATTGAGGTCTTGAACGCTGCTGTTAGGCTTGAACAGCCAATGGCGATACTGGTGAGACCATCGCTCACTCAGGTTCGGCGCAGCGGTGCTCGTACCAACATTGAAGTTGGGGTACATGTCCCAAATTTCATTCTTTACGGCTTGATAGACCGCTGCTTTTGCGACGGCCCGCTTCGACCTCCGCTTCGCTGGCGGGACGGGCTTCGTGTGCTTCTCGTTCAGACGCGACTGGATAGCACCTAAGGTGATGTCTAATCCCTGAAGAATGGGGTGCTGCTTGGAATTGATCGAGGCGATACCATCCCTAGTCAGTCGGACATTGCCCTGCGTCCAAATTGGGAAGGTCGAAAGTGAGGACATATAATCCTTGAACGATTCAAACTTTGCGTTTGTCTGCGGCACGTCGTCCAGTAGGAGCTGGACTGAGGCTCGATCACCGTTTTCGTTACAATACCGCAAGCCAAAGGCATGCTTCACGAACTGGTAGTACAAGAGGAAATAATCATTTCCGATGTGTTCGTCAGTGAGACCCACTGCCTGATTTATGTTCTGGGTGAACATAATCCGGATTTTAATCCGGCCATCTTTTACAAACGAGAAAAAGTATCTTATAAATTCAATGTACTTTTCTTTATACGGAGCGGACACCCGGTCCCACTTCATTTCGGCATTAATATTCAGATCAGCTTTCTTTTGATTTAGCAGACGGTCTATTTCCCCCTGATCCTTCGCATGGATTAACGCACCCCCATAGAAGTGCGAGAAGAAGACACCCTTGTCGTCGGATTCGTCGCAGTAAATTATGAGAGACTTGTCTACCATCCATCCGACTCGATTCGTCCTTTTTCTCAAATTGCGCAGAGTAATTCTTACAATTCAAGTGAACGCGAGCTACCGCTGCCAATGTTCAACCGCTCTTCGACTTCTCGTCGCGGTATTTCGTAATCTGATGTCGGAGATCGAACACGATGTTCAACAGCGTTGATCTGTTTCGCGCTCTTTGCATCAGCCCGACGGCATCGGTCATGCTTGCGAGAAAGGAAATCGAGGCAACGAGAAGCACGCCCGTGACGGTACGTCGGGTCTTATAAGGCGACGGCGGCGCTGTCTGGTCATGGCCCAATCGGGAAGGGTTGGCGGGAGACAGGAGGCTAACACGAAGCGACCGCTATGCCGAGAATCGCGAGGGCGGATTTTCGGGGGGTTTCAAATCATCAAAGACGATCATCGTTATCTTCCGAGGGATCGCAGCGACGAACAGGCAGCGCCGGAGATGAGGGAATCAGCCTC
>JAGWJK010000230.1 GCA_028865845.1 Rhizobiaceae bacterium | reverse complement strand
ATCGCCGTTGTCGAGCAGGTCCAGCGCCGCGAGATTGGCGAGATACCAGCCGAGCATCGCGGTATGGCTGACTTCGGTCGGCTCCAGGCGGCGGGGCCGCCGCGTCGCGCCGACGGCGGGAGCCAGGAAGCGATAGCTTTCCAACTCCTCGACATAGGTGAGCACCGTATTGCGGCTGGCGACGCGATACTGGGTGATGACGTCGCGAAGACCGACAACGGTGAGGCCCGAGCCGGGTTTCGCGGGATCATATTCGAGATGAAGCGCGTAGGCCGTCTGCGTGAGCAGCCAGCGTTGATGCGAGGCCAACAGGCGGGCAAGCCGCGGACCACTGTCATAACGGTCCCGCAAGGTCTCCGCCAAAAAACGCAGAGAGGATACGAATTCAGGATTGCGAGCAAGCTGCTCGGCAGAAAAGCTCAATCGGGCCTCCTCGTGGCGCCCTTATAAAATGCCGACCAAAAGAAATTGTTCTGATACCCTTGCGGATCCGTCGATACAGATCCCTCTAGCCACCCCCATAGCATGCTATCGTTATCAGAAGAGTGAGGTAACGCAATAAGTTAAACAAATTATTTAGTTCTAAAACATTTTTCTGCCGCGATCGTTCGGCATGTCCGCCGTGAGGCGCGAGGGCCATCAACGCCACGCACCGTCGCGATTGATCGCGCATCATGGCTGGGATAGAGCAAGATGCAGCTTTACGATCCGCACCCCTGAAACTCAACCGACCGGAATTCCGCATAGATGCTGGCCAGTCTCGTCTCGATCGCCAGTCTGATGTTGTCAACGCTGTTGATGATGGTCGGATATGGCCTGATGAATTTCGTCGTGCCGATCCGATCGGTGCAGGAAGGCTGGTCGACATTCACCATTTCGGTGATCGCGACCGGCTACACGTTCGGCTTCACCATTTCATGCATCATCACGCCGCGTTTCGTGCAGCGGGTCGGGCATGTGCGTGTGTTCGGAGCGCTGATTTCGCTGCTCAGCATCGGTATCCTGCTTTGCGCCCTGATGGTCGACTGGCGCGCCTGGCTGGCGTTCCGCGTCATCAGCGGCTTCGGCATCGCCGGCGCTTATCTCATCATCGAGAGCTGGCTGAACGAGCGTGTCAACAATGAAAACCGCGCGACCATCTTCTCGGTCTATATGATCACCTGCCTCGTCGGCTCGATCGGCGGACAGTATCTCGTGCCGCTCGGCGATCCCCGTGATACCTCGCTGTTCATACTGTGCGGCATCATCTTCGCCCTCGCCATGCTGCCAACGGCTTTGTCCACCGCCAAGTCGCCGACCCCGATCCATCAGGCGAAATTCGACCTGCCGAAGCTCTACCGGCTGTCGCCCATCGCTTTCGTCGGCTCCCTGGTATCAGGGGCGCTCTCCGGCACCTGGAGCAGCCTTGGTGGCGTCTATACGCAGAATATCGGCATGAACACCGCGGAAGGTGCTACCCTGCTCGCCTGCGTGCTTGCGGGCGGCGCGGTATCGCAGATGCCGATCGGGCGCATCTCCGACAAGATGGACCGGCGCTATGTGATGATCGTCTGCGGCGTCATCGGCGTGCTTGCCTGCATCATCATGACATTGTTCAACGTCCATGCGCAGCTGACGCTTTATATTGCCAGCTTCTTCATCGGCACCGTCCTTTACCCGATCTACGCGCTGAACGTCGCCCATGCCAATGATCGCGCCGCACCCGACGAATACGTCACCATCTCCAGCGGCATCATGCTGCTCTATGGCCTCGGTACTGTTTCAGGGCCGCTGGTCGGCGGCGCGATGATGCAGCTTGCCGGGCCGTCGGGCCTGCTCTGGTTCCTGGCGCTCGCCTTCGCGATCTACGCCGGTTATGCCGGCTGGCGCATCGCCAGACGCAAGCCGAACGAAGGCTATATCGACAAGACCGACTTCCAGTCGATTTCGCTGCCGGTGCGGGGCGGCGAACCGCCGGTTCCTTCGACGGCGTCGACGGGCGAATAGAGCGACAAACGCGATCTTCGGAAACTTTTTCCGAGCCGAAAGACCTCGGGCTGTGACGATTACGATGGTCCGGGATGGTACGGCATCGTCTTGCAGCAGAGCGAGATCGACGATGCAATCAAGGCAGCGTTCAATTTGAAGTGATGACCGGCTGTTGTGACAAAATACATGCCGGGCGCATCACGAATTGTAGTCTCGCATCGATAAGACTTTAGCTTTGGTTCAGATTTCGATGTAATGATGCCCGCGGATCTTCTGGTTCGGGCACGGCTCCGGACCGACACCGCCCGCCACAGCATAAAGCAGCCTCAGGATAGACCATGCGAACAGACACCGGCCAGATCGTCCTTCTGGCAGACTACCGTCCCACCGACTTCGTTCTGGAACGCGTGGACCTTACCTTCGAACTGCATCCGACCGAAACCAAGGTCGAGGCGCGGCTGATCTTTCACCGCCGCGAGGATACCGATCCGACAGCACCGCTGGTGCTCGATGGCGACGAACTGAGCCTTTCCGGTCTGCTGCTCGACCAGATGGAAGTGCCGGCCGAACAATATACAGCGACGCCGGAAAGCCTGACCGTCCGAGACTTGCCCGAAAGCACGCCTTTCGAGCTGACCATCACGACGATCATCAATCCGGAAGCCAATACGCAGTTGATGGGTCTTTACCGGACCGGCGGCATCTACTGCACCCAATGCGAGGCCGAAGGTTTCCGCCGCATCACCTATTTCCCCGATCGTCCCGATGTACTGGCGCCCTATACGGTCAACATCATCGCCGACAAGGAAGCAAACCCGCTGCTCTTGTCGAACGGCAATTTTCTCGGCGGCGCCGGCTATGGCGAAGGCAAGCATTTCGCTGCCTGGTTCGACCCGCATCCGAAGCCGAGCTATCTTTTTGCCCTGGTCGCCGGTGATCTCGGCGTCGTCGAAGATACGTTCACGACGATGTCCGGGCGCGACGTGGCGCTGAAAATCTACGTCGAGCATGGCAAGGAGCCCCGCGCCGCCTACGCCATGGACGCACTGAAGCGCTCGATGAAGTGGGACGAGGAACGGTTCGGCCGCGAATACGATCTCGAAATCTTCATGATCGTCGCCGTCTCCGACTTCAATATGGGGGCGATGGAGAACAAGGGTCTCAACGTCTTCAACGACAAATACGTGCTTGCAGACCCGGAAATCGCCACCGACGCCGACTATGCCAACATCGAAGCGATCATCGCGCACGAATATTTCCACAACTGGACAGGCAACCGCATCACCTGCCGCGACTGGTTCCAGCTCTGCCTCAAGGAAGGCCTGACGGTCTATCGCGACCACGAGTTTTCCGCCGACCAGCGCTCCCGCCCCGTCAAGCGCATCGCCGAAGTCCGACACCTGAAATCCGAACAGTTTCCGGAAGACAGCGGACCGCTCGCCCACCCTGTCCGCCCGACGAAGTATCGGGAAATCAACAACTTCTACACGACGACGGTCTACGAGAAGGGCAGCGAAGTCACGCGCATGATCGCGACCCTTCTCGGCCGCGACCTGTTCAAGCAGGGCATGGACCTCTATTTCGAGCGGCATGACGGCCAGGCGGTGACGATCGAGGATTTCGTCAAGTGCTTCGAGGACGTCAGCGGCCGCGATCTCACGCAATTTTCGCTGTGGTATCATCAGGCGGGGACACCGCTCGTGACCGCTTCAGGCAGCTATGACGCCGCCGCCAAGACCTTTTCGCTGTCGCTCGAGCAGATGGTTCCGGCAACGCCCGGCCAATCGGAAAAGCTGCCCATGCACATTCCGCTACGCATGGCACTGATCGCGGAAGACGGCACCGAGATCGTGCCGGCGTCCGTCACCGGCGCGGAACTCACCGAGGATGTCCTGCATCTGACCGCAAAGAGCCAGACCGCGGTGTTCCAAGGCATCCCGTCGCGTCCGGTACTGTCGCTGAACCGCAGCTTCTCGACACCGATCAACCTGCAATTCAGCCAGAGCGCCAAGGACCTGGCCTTGATCGCGCGTCACGAGAGCGACCATTTCGCCCGCTGGCAGGCACTGATCGATCTCGGCCTGCCGAACCTGCTGCAGGCGGCCCGTGACGCGCGCCAGGGTGTCGAGATTACCTGCGACGAGACCTTCATCGGCGGGTTGCTGGCAGCTGCAAGCGACGACAGCCTTGAGCCGGCCTTCCGTGCGCAGGCGCTGGCACTGCCAAGCGAAGCCGACATTGCCCGCGAACTCGGCGGCAACAACGACCCCGATGCCATCCATGCCGGCAGGGAGGCAATTCTCGCCAAGGTGGCCGAAGCGGGCAAGGACATCTTCGCAGCGCTTTACGACAGCATGCAGACACCTGGTCCCTTCAGCCCGGATGCCGCGAGCGCTGGCCGCCGGGCCCTTCGGAATGCTGCGCTTGGCTATCTTTCGCAGTCGGACAACGCTCCGGCGCGGGCGAAGGCTGCCTATGATGCGGCCAATAACATGACCGATCTCAGCGCCGCGCTGACCATCCTTGCCCATCGCTTCCCGGACACGGCGGAAGCCAAGGCGGCGCTGGATCATTTCCGTTCGCGTTTTGCGGACAATGCGCTCGTCACCGACAAATGGCTGGCCATCCAGGCCGCCATTCCCGGCGCCGCGACGCTGGAGCGCATTCAGGCCCTCATGGCCCTGCCGCTCTTCAAGCGCACAAATCCGAACCGCGTTCGGGCCCTCGTCGGAACCTTCGTCTTTGCCAATCCGACCGGCTTCGGCCGCGCCGATGGCGCAGGTTACCGCTTCCTGGCGCAGGAGATCCTGGATATCGACCCGCGCAATCCGCAGCTTGCCGCACGAATCCTGACGTCGATGCGGTCGTGGCGTTCGCTGGAACCGAACCGAGCCGACCAGGCTCACTCGGCATTGATGACGATCGAGCGCGCCGGCAGCCTTTCGACCGACGTGCGCGACATTGTGGACCGTATCCTCAAGGAGTGATTCGCCCCTCCCGACGGATTATCGAGGCGAGTGATTTGCTCGCGCCTTCTTCGTGCAAAACGAGTCCCGCCAAAGGGGCGATTACCTTTGCGCGCACAAGATTCGAGCAATCTCAAATAGTTAAGAAAGTTTTACCGCTCCCTCTGGACAAGGCGAATCACCAATGATTCATTAGGTGCAGGTTCGGGCGAGCGGCGCGCGAATCACACGAGGGACAAGGCGAGAGCGATGGTGGACGTGCGGCGGGCAACCGCGGCCGATGGACGGCTGCGTGTCAATTTCGACGGTCTGAAATCCTGGCACAGCGGCTTTGCCGATCGACCCGGCGTCCGATCCGAGATCATCTTTCGATACTTTCCGCAGGCCGAACACATCCTCAAGCGGGTCATCCCCGTTCTCATCGTCGCCTTTTTGATGGTGGTCGCCGCCTCGCATTTCTTCGGCATGGTGATGGAACACAGCCGCATGGAGGCTTCGGCCCGGCGCGCGACGTCGCTCTCCATTGCCGCCGCTTCGGCCGCCTTTGCCAATGACAGCAGCCTCTTCGAATTGAGCGACCGCAAGGGCGCGGAAAAGCGGCTTGCGACCTATCTGCCCCAGGACAGGCTCGATACGGGCTCATTCGTGTTGCTGGTGCAATCCACCGGCCGGGTTTTCGCCTCATCGGCCGCCGGCTCCACCTTTGTCGGACTGACCGTCTCCGACTTCTTCCCAGAAGTGTCCGCCATCCGCACGTTCGGTGACGATGCCGGCGTGATCGAGACGACCATCGGCGGAGATCCCTATTATGCGGCGATCTCGCTCGTCGGCGACAAGGGCGATTTCGTCCTCTCCGCCGCCTCGATGGACCAGATCAGCAAGCTCTGGCGTGACGAGCTGACGCTCAACGTAACGCTTTTTGCCGGGATTTCGTCGATCCTGCTCGTCATCCTCTACGCCTACTACACGCAGGTGAAGCGGGCACGGGATGCCGACGAGATTTTCCTTGAGTCCAACCTCCGCGTCGAGACGGCACTTTCCCGTGGCCGTTGCGGCCTCTGGGATTTCGATTTCGCCAGCCGTGAATTCTTCTGGTCGCGGTCGATGTACGACATGCTCGGCATGCCGGCTGCCGACCGGCCGCTGTCTTTCGTCGATGCGGCGCGGATGATGCATCCGGACGACAACAGCCTGCACACGCTCGCCCGTTCGGTCACTCGCGGCAATGCCGGCCAGGTCGACCAGATCCTTCGTATCCGCCATGCCAAGGGCCACTATGTCTGGATGCGCGCCCGTGCCCAGGTCATTCGCACCAATTCCGGTCGGGTGCATATGATCGGCATTGCCATGGACGTCACCGAACAGCATCGGCTGGCGCAGCGTTATGCCGAGGCCGATCAGCGACTCGCGGACGCGATCGAGTGCACCTCCGAAGCCTTCGTGCTCTGGGACAAGAACGACCGGCTGGTGATGTGCAACGGCCATTTCCAGCAAGCTTACGGCCTGCCCGATAGCGTGCTCGTCCCCGGCACGGAACATGCCGTTGTCAACGCCGCCGCAGCGCGCCCGGTCATCGAGCGTCGCATTGCGGACCCCGACCGCACCACGGCGTCGCAGACGACGGAAGTGCAGCTCGCCGACGAACGCTGGCTGCAGATCAACGAACGCCGCACGCGGGACGGCGGCCTCGTTTCGGTCGGCACCGACATCACGCAGCTGAAGCGCAATCAGGAACGGCTGCGCGAATCCGAGCGCCGGCTGATGGCGACGATCAACGATCTCTCCGCGTCGCGGCAGATTCTCGAGCGCCAGAAGGCCGAGCTTTCGACCGCCAACGCCAATTATCTGGCCGAGAAGGAACGCGCCGAGGCCGCCAACAAGGCAAAGTCGGAATTCCTGGCCAACATGTCACACGAGCTGCGCACGCCGCTCAATGCTATCCTA
>JAGWJK010000229.1 GCA_028865845.1 Rhizobiaceae bacterium | reverse complement strand
CGCGATGGCCTACGGGCGCTTGCCGCACGCGATGCAGCGGTTGAAAAATGGCTGCTTGAGGAGGTCGCGCCTACCATCGAGGCTCACGATGCCGATCCGGATCGCAGCCTTTCGGTTGAAGACACGCGAAAGCAGCTTCGCGCACATATGAACACGCTCCGCGAGCAACGAAACGCTCGCGAATGAGCTACACCGTCATCTTCGACGTATCGGCACGAACAGACCTCATCGAACTTTATGGCCGCAGGCAGGCGAACGCGTGGCCAGCAACTATGTCGACGCGCTAATCGATTATTGCGCAGCGTTTGAGATTTTTCCAGAACGTGGCACGCGTCATGACCACATTGGTCCTGGCCTTCGTACGGTTGGATACCATCATAAAGCGACGATTGCCTTCCGCATCAAAGACGACACCGTAACCATAATGCGCATATTCCACAGCGGTAGAGAAGTGCGCCTGACCACCCAGGAATAGAGTTTCGGGGCGTTACGGCCCCTCTTCCCGCTTCGCCAGGATCTTGTCGATGCGCATGCCGTCGAGATCGACGATTTCGAAATGCCAGCCGCCGAAGTCAAAACCTTCGCCGACGTCGGGAAGATGGCCGAGCTGATAGAGCGCGAAGCCTGCGAAGGTGTGGAAGTTGTCTTCCGAGCTTTCGCGCAGGCCGAGTCTCTGGAACGCATCGTAGGCCGGCATCATGCCCTCGATCAGCAACGAACCATCGGCGCGCTCGACGATGTCGGGCTGCTGGTTTTCCATGTCGGGCAGATCGCCGGCGATGGCTTCGAGCAGGTCGGTCTGGGTGACGATACCTTCCAGGCTGCCATATTCGTCGATGACCATCGCAAGACGGACCGGGGCGCGCTTGAAGCTTTCGAGAACCTTGAAGACCGCTGTCGCCTCATGGACCACCAACGGCTGGCGAATGATCGCCATCGGGTCGAGCGGCTGGCCGTTCAGCAGCTGGTCGAGAAGGTCCTTCTTCAGCACCATGCCGATCGGCTCGTCTATCGTCCCGCGCCCGATAAGGAGCTGCTCGTAGCGGCTTTCGCGAATGGTCTTCAGCATGTCCTCGGGCGTATCCTCGGCGTCGATCCAGTCGACATCGAGCCTCGGCGTCATGATGTCGGACACGTCGCGGTCGCCGATGTTGAAGACGCGCTCGACGAGATCCTGCTGCGCCTGTTCCAGGAGGCCAGCCTCCTGGCTTTCGGCGATCAGAAGTTTGATTTCCGCAGGAGAATGCAGCGAACCCTCGCCGGCACCCGGGCGCAGGCCGAAAAGGCGCAGCACAAGATTGCCAAGGCCGTTCAAAACCAGAATGGCGGGGCGAAGCAGGAAGAGAAAGAGACCCAGTGGCCGCACGACTCCGAGTGCCGTGCCCTCGCTTCGTTGCAACGCCAGGCTCTTCGGGGCAAGTTCGCCAAGGACAATATGCAGCGCCGTGATGATCAGGAAAGAAATGATGACGGCGATCGCATGCGAGCTTGCCGCGGCCAGGGTACCGGGAAGAAAATCGAGCAGCGGTTCAAGAAGATGGGCCAATGCCGGTTCGCCGACCCAGCCGAGCGCAAGTGAGGAAATGGTGATGCCGAGCTGCGTGGCAGCAAGATTGGCGTCGAGATTGTCGACTGCCCTCTGCAGTGCCGTGGCGTTCATCCGGCCTTCGGAGACCAATTCAGCGACGCGGCTGCGACGAACGGAAACAAGCGAAAACTCGGCGGCAACGAAAAAACCATTGGCGGCAACGAGCAGCAATACGGCGAGTATTCCGAGGAAATCGAAAATACCGCCATCAAATCCAGACATGCTTCCCTTCCGGGCGGATCAGCGCCACGTATTATTGATAGAAAACAAACCTACCACGCTTTGCGGCTGTGCGGCAGCCGAAGCAACAATTTCTTGTCGAAATGGAAACCGATGCTCTTCCTATCAATGGGAAAAGCGCCTCAGGCGATCTCCCGCAGGCGTTCGGCGGTCTGCAGATCGACCGAAACCAGCTGCGACACGCCCTGTTCGGCCATAGTGACGCCGAAAAGACGATCCATCCGCGCCATGGTGATGGGATTATGGGTGATGACGACGAAACGCGTTTCCGTCGATGCAGCCATTTCGTCCATCAGGTTGCAATAACGCTCGACATTGTGATCGTCGAGCGGCGCGTCCACTTCGTCCAGCACGCAGATCGGCGCCGGATTGGTCAGGAATACGGCGAAGATCAGCGCCATCGCGGTCAACGCCTGCTCACCGCCGGAAAGCAGCGTCATGGTCTGTGGCTTCTTGCCTGGCGGGCGGGCGAGAATTTCGAGGCCCGCTTCCAGCGGATCGTCGGATTCGATCAATTGCAGCTCGGCCGTGCCGCCGCCGAAAAGATGGGTGAACAGCCTCTGGAATTGGGCATTGACGACGTCGAAGGCGGCGATCAACCGTTCACGTCCCTCGCGATTGAGGCTTTGGATCGCGCCGCGCAGCTTGCGGATGGCGTCGATGACGTCGTCACGCTCCTTGATCAGCGCCTGCAGCCGCTCGGTCAGTTCCTTGCTTTCTTCCTCGGCTCGCAAATTGACGGCACCTAGGCGCTCGCGCTCGATTCTCAGCCGCTCAAGCTCACGTTCGACCTCGCGCAGATCGGGAATGCTCTGGTTGGCGGACAGGCCAGCCAACCGAAAGGCTTCGTGCGGAGCGACGTTCAGCGTCTGCTGGATGCGCTGCTCGCTTTCCTGGCGGCGCTCGCGCGCAGAAACCAGCCGTTCTTCGACGCGACCACGTTTTTCACGGCTTTCGGCAAGCTCGGATAGTGCCGTTGCGGCCTGCCGGTCGGCTTCACGCTGTACGATCTCGGCCTCCGCCAATCGATCGGCGGCAACACGGCGGGCCTCTTCCGCCTTCTGCAATTCGCTCATCAAAGCGCGGCGCTTGTCGTCGAACTCGTCGGGCGCGAGATCCAGTTCCGCTGCCTCCTCGCGCGCCTCTTCCTCGCGGTCGCGCAGGGTCTGTATATGGTCCTCGGCGCTTGCTGCCCGCTGACGCCAACCGTCGCGTTCCTGCCCGATCGCAACGATGCGGCGACGATGCGCCTCGTTTTCGCGGTTTAGGCCTTCGTGGCGGGCGCGAGCTTCGGCAAGCGCGCCCCGATCGGTCGCGACCTCGGCCTGACGGTCGCGTAGCTTGAGATCGATCGCCGTGAGATCGGGGGCATCCTCCAGCTCGATACGGGCGTTCTCGTCCTGCACCAGCACGTCTTCCATCTGCGACTGCAACTGGCTCGCCGCTTCGGCAAGGACGTCGCGACGACGGATGAGATCTCCGGAGGCACGCTCAGCCGCAGCGAGCGCTTCGCGGGCTTCTGCGAGATGGCGGGAGGCCAGCCGGCTGGTGTCGCGGGCGACGCCAAGACGGCTCTCCTCGGCACGGATCGCATCAGCAG
Organism: Rhizobiaceae bacterium; assembly: GCA_028865845.1. GTDB lineage: Bacteria > Pseudomonadota > Alphaproteobacteria > Rhizobiales > Rhizobiaceae > Rhizobium. The sequence continues at coordinate 3,455 of JAGWJK010000229.1, read as the reverse complement.
CTGCCGCCAAACGCTCCTCGGCTTCGACAAGCACATCACGGGCGATATCGATTTCCGCCTGCAATTCGGCGAGACGGTTTCTTTGTGCGAGCCGAAGTGCCGCAGCACTCGGGGCATCGGCTCCCGTCACGTGCCCGTCCCAACGGAAAACGGCACCATCCTTGGTCACCAGGCGCTGGCCCGGCTTCAGCGCAGGCATCAGACGCAAGGCGTCATCGAGGGTGACGAGGCCGATCTGGCGCAGGCGCCGGGTCAAAGCCGCCGGTGCCGCGACATGGGAGATCAACGGCACGACGCCTTCAGGCAGGCCCGGATCGACGGCGCCGCTGCCATTATCCGACCAATGAACCGGTGCGTTCGGATCAAGCGGCGATTCCAGATCGTCGCCAAGTGCTGCACCAAGGGCCGTCTCGAAGCCTCGGTCGACACGCAGTTCCTCGGCGACCGGCGGGAACGTGCCGGAAGTAGCTCCCGCTGCCAGCATTTTCGAAATCGTGCGGGCTTCCGTTTCAAGTGCATTCAGCCGCGAACGAGCCTGATCGACAGGCGCGCGCGACAGCGCTTCGGTTTCCCGGGCCTTGGCGAGCGCCGCCTCTACCAACTGAATGGCCGCTTCGGCGTCGGCAACGACACTTTCGGCGGCGTCGACCATCTCGCGCTTCTCGTCGGGATCGGGCAGCACCGCCACCTTCTCGTCGATCGCCGCAAGTTCACGGTTGGCCTCCAGCATCTGCCGCTCCAGGCGCGCCTTGCGGTCGGCAAGATCGTGGATCGCGCGTTCGAGCTGATTGCGCCCGGCGGCGGCTTCGGCCCGCTCGGCCGTCAGGATCGTGAAGATGCGTTCGCTGTCGGCAAGCTTGGCGGCGGCCTCCTCGAAGGCTTCGCGGGTTTCCTCGGCAAGCCGGCCGGAATCGGCGAGGATATCGGCAATCTCGGTCTCCTCCGCGTCGAGCTTGGCAAGGATCGCGGCATTGTCGGCGACCAGGCGTTCCTCACGGCGGATATCTTCGCCCAGTTGCGCCAGCCGGCGGGTCAGCTCGTCGCGCCGCCGCAGGATGCGATTGGCGTCTTCCTCTAGCTGGCTGCGGGCAATCTGCAGGCGTTGCAGCGCGGCGGCAGCCCTTGCCTCCCCCTCGCGCAATTCCGGCAACTTCAGGCTGGCTATGGCTTGCGCCTTTGCCGCTTCCATCTGCATTTGCGCCTTTTCGGCGACGACGACGGTTGCCTGGTTGAGGGCGCTGTCGGCCTCGGCTTCGGCCTCCTTGGCCTGCACCCAGCGGATATGCAGCAGCATGGCCTCGCGGGCGCGGATATCGGCGGACAGCATCTTGAAGCGGTTCGCTTGGCGGGCCTGGCGCTTCAGGCTCTCGATCTGGTTTTCCAGCTGCGAGGTCACATCGTCCAGGCGTTCGAGGTTGCTTTCCGCCGCCCGCAGGCGCAGTTCCGCCTCGTGCCGACGCGAATGCAGGCCGGAAATGCCGGCGGCCTCTTCGAGGAGCTGGCGGCGAGCCTGAGGCTTTGCCTGGATCAGTTCGCCGATTCGCCCCTGCCCGACCATCGAGGGCGATCGCGCGCCCGTCGAGGCATCGGCAAACAGCAGCTGCACATCCTTGGCGCGTGCTTCCTTGCCGTTGATGCGATAGAGCGAACCCTGCTCGCGCTCGATCCGCCGCGTCACCTGGATCTCGTCGCTGTCGTTGAAGGCAGCGGGTGCGGTGCGGTCGCTGTTGTCGAGATAGAGGCCGACTTCGGCGGTATTGCGCGCCGGGCGCTGGCCGGAGCCGGAAAAGATCACGTCATCCATGCCGGACGCGCGCATGTTCTTGTAGGAGTTTTCGCCCATGACCCAGCGAAGCGCTTCGACAAGATTGGACTTGCCGCAGCCGTTTGGGCCGACAACGCCGGTCAGGCCGCGCTCGATGACGAATTCGGCCGGCTCCACGAAGGATTTGAAACCGACAAGACGAAGCCTATTGAACTTCATAGGCAGATCTCCCTGACTTTCCGGATACGGAAAGTGGAAATTTCGGCAATATGGCTCCGTCCTGCACGCAAAAAAGCGGGCGCACGGATGTCCCCGCCGCCCGCCTTTTCGAAAAGGCGCGGATCAGAGAAAGCTGTCGATAAGCTTCGACATGGCAACAACCGACATGTCCCCTGCGTAACGCTTGCCGTTGATCAGGAAGGTCGGCGTAGCATTGTCACCGAATTCCTTGGCTGCACGTTCCCTAACCGAGTTGACATCATCCAGAAGCTTCTGGTTCGTCAAGCACTTCGTAAAGCTATCCTCAGTAAAACCAGCCAGTTTCGACATTTGCAGCAGTGCGGCACGGCCATCGACATCAGGGGAAGCCCAGGCGATCTGCTGCTTGAACAGCATTTCAACCATCGGCATGTACTGTTCCTGCGGGGCGCAACGCGCCAGCATGAAGGCTGCGGCGGCGCGCGGGTCGAACGGGAATTCGCGGATGATGAAGCGAACCTTGCCGGTGTCGACATATTTCTGCTTGATCGCATCGAAGGTCGTGACGGCGAAATGCGCGCAATGCGGGCAGGTCAGCGACATATATTCGACGATCTTGACCGGGGCATCTTCCTTGCCCATGGCGATTTCAGGCAGGGCGCCCGGTTTCAGCACTTCGTTCATGTCAACGGTGCCGTCGACGTCAGGAACCTGATCCTCGGGCGATGCGGCACCAGCGGCGCTTTCGTCGGCACCACTGGCTGAGGTTGCGTTGGCGGCGGATGCGGTGTCGGCAAAGGCAGCGAACGCCACGGAAACAGCGGCTGCGGCAGTGCCGCCCAGCAGGTGGCGTTTCGTCAAGAGCAAGTCGGACATCGGCATAGAGTCACCCGTCGTTAAAGAGGTCTTTGATCTGATCATGCGATATAACGGCTGGTTGCCGCTAACAAGGCACGGTTGGCCAACTTTCTTCAAAGAATTGTGACCTAGCGAAGACAAAGAGGTTAAATTATCGTCAGAATTGACGGAGATCGACAGTTCGACTTCGAAAACATCGCACTAGCGGAAATTATCTTCGGTAAACGTCGCGCCGATTTCCGATTCGGACTATCAGAATTCTTATGGCGCTGTCTTCGATGTGCGCTATCACGCGATAGTCTCCAACCCGGTATTTCCAGAACTCACCGAGCTCGGAACCTTTCAACGCTTCACCGATGGAACGGGGATCATCAAGCTTGGAAACCCGTTCATAAAGGAATTTCAGGACCCGGCGCGCAGGCTCTTTCCCAAGCTTTTCCAGTTCGCGCTCGGCAGGCCGCTGAAATTCAATCCTCCACGCCATAGCGTCCCATCAGTTCGCTTAGGGACACAGAGTCACTTTCACCCCGACGAAACTCTTCCAGACGCTTTTCCGCAAGGTATATGTCTTCAAGATTATCCAAGTGCTCAAGGATTGCCTCGCGGGCATAAAAGCTCTTGCTGCGCCCTGTGC
>JAGWJK010000228.1 GCA_028865845.1 Rhizobiaceae bacterium | reverse complement strand
AGCGCCGACATCGCCATCGAAAATGCCCGCAAGAACGCAAAGGACGTGCTGTTGAACGAGACGGCCGCGATCATAGCCGACCAGGCGGACCTGCAGGCCGCCGGCCCCAAGACTGCCGCACAGCAATCCGGAAGCAACGCCGGAAAGTAACAGTATCGAACAAGGCCGGGCTGCGTCAGGGCGGCCCGGCCTTTTTTCTAAGGCAGAATAAGCGCTGTTCAGCGCTGACGCAGCCGGTCAAGGATCGGCAGCATATCCGACGGTTCCGGGCGGTGCGTGTAGTCCGCATTCACTTCGGCATAAACGATGATGCCATCCTGCCCGATGACGTAACGGGCTGGCATCGGCAACGTCCAACTATCCTCACCATTGAATTGCGTAAGATCAGCGCCGAGCGCGCTGTGGACATGGCGTGTATATTCCGGCAGCACCCAGCGGACGCCGAATTCAGCACCGACTTCGCCACCATGGTCGCTGACGATCGGAAAGCCGAGATTGTTCTGGCGAACGGCTTTACGAGTGTTCGGCGCCGTCTGTTGCGAGATGGCGACGAGCGTCGCGCCACGGGCTTCGATTTCTGAGCGCGCAGCCTCAAGCGCCTGCAGGTCGATGTTACAATATGGGCACCAGACGCCGCGGTAGAAGGTGACGACCAGCGGCCCCTTTGCCAGTAGATCCCTGGAAGAGACGAGATTGCCGTCGGCATCGGGCAGCGCGAAGGCAGGCGCGATATCGCCGGCTTTCAAGGCATTCTGCCGAGCACCCGAAGCGATCAGCTCATCGATCGAGCGATGCAGGACGTCGACGGCCTCCTTGGGAGCGAGCTGAGTTTCGAACGCCGTCTTGAAGGCGTCGAGCTTGCCCTGAAGCGGCATGTCGGATTTGGTGATTGAGGTGAAAATTTCCTGGAAAGACATCCTGGTTCTCCGGTTTGGTGATCTTCGGCGCCACAAGCACCGTGAGAAAAAGATCGATCATTCCAGTTCGAACCGGTAGTCAGAGTAAATGGTTTTGAGTTATCCATTCTTGTCATGAGTGATCATCTGGAAGCCCTGCGTCTGTTTGCGCGTGTCGCCCGCCTTGGAAGCCTCTCGGCCGCAGGTCGCGAGCTTGGGGTGCCGCAGGCGACGGCATCGCGAACCATTGCCGCGCTTGAGCGCGATATCGGCGCATCGCTGCTGACCCGGACGACGCGGGCGGTGACGCTGACCGACGCCGGTGCCGACTTCCTCGCCCGGCTGGAGCCGATACTTGCGGACCTCGAACAGGCTGAACATGCCGCGCGCGGCTTTGGCGAATTGCGGGGAATCCTTCGGGTCGGTGTCGGAACCACCATGGGTGTCAAGATCGTCATCCCATACCTGAAACCCTTCGTCGATCGGCACCCCGCCCTTCAAATAGAGCTGATGCTGGACGACCAGCGGCAGGACTTAGTGGGAGACGGCGTCGACGTCGCGCTTCGGTTCGGAAAGCTTGCGGACTCGACCTCCACCGCCAAGAAGCTAACGACCTGGCCGCGCGTGCTCGCTGCCGCCCCCTCCTATCTGGCGACGGCCCCGGCGCTCGCGAAACCGACCGACCTCATCGCGCATTCCGTGATCGTCGGTCCGCAAGGTGCGCGCAACTGGGCGTTTCACAAGGGCGGCGCGACGACGTCGGTCAGGATCGAAGGGCGGCTTCGCATACCGGCGTTCGAAGGCGCGCTCGCGGCCGCAGCGGCCGGCATGGGCATCGTCATGACCTCGACCGGTGCATCCAGGCGCGAGTTGCGCGACGGCACGCTCATCCGCGTCCTCGACGATTGGGATCTTGGCACGGTGGACCTGCACGCAGTCTTCACAAGCGGCCGCGCCGCCAAGCCCGCAGCCCGCGCACTTGTCGCCTATTTGTCGGAAGCCCTCACCGATCTCTGACGGCACTCGTCGAAATCGTCACGCATAAGGCGATTTGCCACCGATAGTGCTGCTGTGGATTCGCCGGTAATAAGCTTGCTGGCCAAGCTTTTCCGGCAGCGTGCTACCGGTTTTCTTAACGATAGGACGCTAAGTTGCGACAACGACCAAAGCGTTGTGACAAGGTTTTTGCGGCAGGCAAATGGTAGACAATTTTGCTTTTCTACTGCCTATCATGATGGGCACGTTTTGCGTTGTATTCCTCGCCCTTGCTCGCACGTCGCTAAAACTACCATCGGCATTGGCGTGGGGTGTCGCTTTCGGCAGCGACGCTGCGGCATTTTCCAGTGGTCTTCTGCCCGTTTCTGCGGAATGGCAGGCGATCGTCGGCGACCTTTTGTTTTTCATATCGTTCTACGCCTATGGGGAAGGTCTGCTGATACGATTTCAGCGACCGCGGCTGATCGTGCCGCGGGTAGCATTTATCTGTCTCTGCCTGATCGTCGATATCTACGTCGTGTTCTGGATGGACAGCCTTCAGACGGAACTGCTGCTTGTCGATCTCGGCCTGACAGCGCTGCTGTTCGTGTCGGTGGTGCTTGTGTTCACCAGTCCACGCAATATCGTCGACTGGGCACTGGTAATCATCGCCGCACTGGTGGTTGTCGACACCTTGGTGCGCGTGGTGGTGTTTGACATCATATACAAAGGCAGCGATGCGCTCGCCGATTATAATGATTCCGAATACACATTCTTCATGCAGATCAGCGGGGGCGCCCTGGGGCTCTGTTTCGCACTGGCGGCGCTGGGGTCCATCCTAATGGACCTTCTAGCGCGCTACCGCAGTGCAGCCGAGATCGATCCGTTGACCGGGCTGTTGAACAGGCGAGGCTTCGAGGATGCCTTGGCACGCCTCCCCGGCGGACATCTGAGCGGGGTCGTGTTGAGCTGTGATATCGACCACTTCAAGCAGGTCAACGACGGTTACGGGCACGCCGCAGGCGATCTTGTGATCACGGAACTGGCGAGGCAAATTGCGGCATCCGTCGGGAATACAGCCATTTCGGCGCGATTTGGCGGCGAAGAATTCGTCGCTTACGTGCCGAGCGTGGATCTCAAACAAGGAACCCTGCTCGCGCAGACCGTGTGCGACAATTTCGGCGGGCTCCGTTGGAGTGAGCTCGGCATCGATAACCGTATCACCGTGAGCCTTGGTGTTGCGGCCGTGGTGCCAGGCGACCGGACGATCCACGAGGCGATCGCCCGCTCAGATCGTTCACTCTATCGCGCCAAATCGGGTGGGCGTAATCAGGTCGCCGTCCATAGCAGCGAGACGATAGCGTTTGGCCTAAAGACCTCGGCCGCCTAGTTATCTAGTCCCGCCCTCACTGCTGGCACTTCCTTAGTTCCTGATTGACACTCGGCAGCAGGTTTACCACGGACGAAAAGTTCGAACGTGGGTCGGACTTCAAGTAAGCGGCCTCAACGGGCGTCAGTCGACGCTCGAGGATAGGTCCGGCACAAGCGCAATAAGGCGCGACCGTGGGTTCGTTGGCGGATAGTGCTCTTTTGCAGACATCGGCGACACCCAGCTTATCGGTCGCTATTCCGCTTGTCGGATCGTTGAGGAAATCCTGCGCATTGGTGAGGAAGGTCTTCATGTCGGGATCTCCGCAGGACACTCCCGCCACGAGTTCGCCGTCAGCTTCGGCACGGTCCTGCGCGGCCGCATCGCTGATCATGCCACTCATGAACTGCCCTGGGGAGTCCAAAGCCTGCTTGATTAGCTGGCCTTCCCGGAGCAACATCTCTGCGCCCACATTCTGGACATCCTCGCTGTTTCCGAAGATCCCCGGACCCAACCCGCGCTGAAGCACGGCCCGCATAAGCCCTTCCGACAGGATACCGGAACAGGTTTCGTTCATTGGCTTGATCATCCAGACGATCGCCGCGAATGCATCCGCCTGATCGTTCCTCAAGGCCAGAAAATCGTGATCGAAAATCGCGCCCACAAGCCTGCCGTTTTTCAGCTGCGGCGAGTGGAAGACCGACGCCATGTTCGGGTGGCTGTTGGTCGCGGATGGCGCGGCCACCTCTGCGGCATCGGTCGTATGCGCCGCAAACCATTGGTCGAGGCCGCGCAAATACGCCTGCCACATGGAAGAGGTCATGACATCAGGATGATCGGATTGCAGTTCGGCAACAGCATTTGAGATCTTAGTGATCTCCCCGACATCCTTGGCTTGGAAGACAACGGCTGCAAGCCCTCCGGCAACCTGCGGAGACGCAGCGTCGATCTGCTCAGAGACCGATTGCATGGCGGTCTTGTAGGAGGAGAAATCCGAAAAACTCTTCAACTGCTTCTCGATACCGTCCTTCCACTGTTTCAAGCGGGCGAGCGAATATATGTCCGCACCATCATATTGGGCATTGCCGCGATCCAACGCGATAATATCAGCCACATTTTGATCGACAATCATCGTCGCGGCAGCTTCAGCCGACCTTACGTCAGCGGTCTGATCGGCACTCTTCAATGCTTCAAGCATGTCGGCAAAAATAAGGATGCGATCGATCGGGCTTGGCTTGCCATGCTGTTCGGGGGACTCTGCACGCACGACAGCAATCGCGATCTGCGCTTCCCGATTGATCAAGGGCTTAAGCACATTCAGGCGAACTTGCTTCAGCGCGGGAGCCAGTTCGGCTTCGAGCGGCGAAATATAGGTTCGCAACTTGGAAAAGCCGTCGATGGAAAGGCCGAAGTTTCCTTGTGCCTGCGCCACCTGGGCGACCCGGTTTTCAATGGTGGGAATGATTGCCAGGTCGTCCGCCTTGTTGCCAAGCTGATGCATGAACGGCTGAATGACTTTGAGGAGAACCGTAGTGTCATCGAAAAACAGCGGCTGCGTCAGACACTCATCGGTAAGGTTGCTCCATTTGAACCACATCTGCTGATCGCCGTATTGATGGGTATCGAACGTCCTCAACGACCGTCCCAGGAACTTCTCCGCCATCGAATCGTGAAATGCGCTTGCAATGAAGAGCCTGGTGTTCGGATCCGATGGAAGCGGCTTTGAAAAATCGATCTGCGGTGCGCCAGCCTGGATCTGGTGCGCCCAGGCCAACATGCTCAAGCAGAAAGGCAGTCCCTGCTCGGGGACATACGTCGGATCGCTCTTGGCCTGTTCGACGGCATGCAGGAGGGTTTCAGGGAACGTCTTCTTCTGCAGGCTCACCAGGCAGGACGGTGAAAGATGCATCGACACCGTGGCGCCGCCACCGCCCACGTCCAGATTGGCCGACTTGGGCAATGAGACGAAATCATTGGCCTGCACGATCTGCATATTCGAGATGTCCAACGTGCCGATCGTCGGATCATATTTCGCCTCATATCGAACGACCGTCCGCTGATCGCCTTGCCACATCACATAGGCCGAATTCATTTTTTCAATTGGCCCGAGGACGACGAAATCATAAGTCACGTTCTTCGGGACACACGGCGCAGTCCCTTCCCAGACCGTCCGGTCTGCAGGCTCGATCAAGTTCCCGCCGTCGGCAAGCGACCCGTCGCTATTCGTAAGAGCAGGTCCCGGACCGGCCGAAAGCCCTTTCGCCGCCAACTGGCGCAACTGTGCCTCGCGTTCGGGCGGGAAATTAGCGGCAATGCCTTGCAGAATGGTGATGTCGTCAAGGCTGATGCCACGGGCGAGGATTTCCTTCATCGCCGATGCCCACCAGTCATCCAGTATCTTCGAATAGCTCGCCTGCTGGTCCGGGGTCATGAACTGAAAATATGATCGCAGCCCGTTATCGTAGTTTTGAAAAAACCTAAGGCTGCGAACCTCTTTGGGCGTTTTCTGGACGAGCCCGACCATGGTGTCAGCCTGCCGGAGGTAGATCGCGTTTCGACTGGGAACGAGTACATTTCTCTTAAGGGTTGTGCTCGCCGGTTGTTGATTGGAGAGTGTCGGTGAAGACGTCGGCGCCGTCACTACTGCCCCGGGTTCGGCTTGCGCGGCACCAGTCGACTGGGAAAGTTCGGCAATCCGCGCTTTGTAAAGCGCTGAAACACATGTGGGTGCGGCACATCTGTTCCTCTGCTGAAGCCAGCGTGCCTGCGCCGCCATGATTTCCGGCGACGACGCGCCATCGGCCGCCTGAAACGCCGCATATAGCTTCTCATCCAGGTCCGAAAGCAACGCATCGGCGCAGATCATTCGCTCGACTGGAAGCCGCGCGCGAGAGCAATCGAAGCTTGCTGCCGTGGCCTTCTCCGACGCGATTGAAAACAACGCAGCGACTGCGACACAGAATATGATGAACGCTCGCATATCGATAGTCCCGCAAAAGTTGTCGCAGGCTTGGGGCATATGGCGACTTGGCCGCCGTCCGAACGGAAATCATAGGACGCGCAAGCCGTGAAAAGCTCGAACGCTATTTGCCGATAAAATTGCAACCCCAAGCCGGCTGAGAGCCAATCGTGAAAACGCAATGCCAGAATAAATTGTGCCTGACGCTCTTGTAACGCCCGTTGCATCAGGAGTCGGAGCTTGCCGACCGAAGCTAACATCGCTCGCTTCACGTACTCGCTCAAGTTAGCCTTTAGTGGAGGCAATCCACCGATTATGCATCGGTTAGGTTGCATTTTGGCTTAAGCCACCGCCCCGGAGCTTTCATGCTCGCTCCAAAACTGATTGCGAAATGAAATCAGTTTAATTACCCTGCAGATCAGCAGGTGCGACGCTTGAGAGGAGGCAGTCATGGCAAAGCTCGTGTTCGAATTGAACCAGTCGCTCGACGGCTACGTCGATCATCAACGTATGGTGACGGAACCGGGCCTCTTTCGTCATTTCATAGAGCGAACGGGCGAGCTGGACGGCATGATATATGGCCGGCGCATGTACGAAGTCATGCGCTACTGGGACGACGACCAAACCGGCTGGGGCGCGGAAGAACATGAGTATGCGGCGGCGTGGCGGCAGCAACCGAAATGGGTCGTGTCGCGTTCTCTGCAGTCC
>JAGWJK010000227.1 GCA_028865845.1 Rhizobiaceae bacterium | reverse complement strand
AAGCCTATGAAGAACATGTCTGCAGATCGGCGCATGATCAAAATTGCTATGGCGGCTCCCTATCTCGGCCGCGACGAAGAGCATGATCTCGCCATTCGCTGGAAAGATCACGACGATCGCGGCGCCCGCAACAAGATTGCGACGGCGCATATGCGGCTGGTGATTTCCATGGCCGGCAAGTTCCGGAATTTCGGATTGCCGATGAGCGATCTTGTCCAGGAAGGCTATGTCGGCCTTTTGGAAGCAGCTGCCCGGTTCGAGCCGGAACGCGAAGTGCGCTTCTCGACCTATGCCAGCTGGTGGATCCGCGCGTCGATTCAGGATTATATCCTGCGCAACTGGTCGATCGTGCGTGGCGGCACGAGTTCGGCCCAGAAGGCGCTGTTCTTCAATCTTCGTCGGCTCCGTGCCAAGCTCGCCCGGGGCAATGCCGCCGGCACCGTTCAGTCCATTCACGAGGAAATCGCCGTCGCCCTGGGCGTCAGCCTTGCTGACGTCCAGACGATGGACGCGCGGCTTTCCAGCAACGATGCATCCCTGCAGGCGCCGTCTATCTCCGGCGATGCGGAAAGCGCTGAGCGCATGGACTTCCTGATCAGCGACGAGCCGCTGCCGGACGAACAGGTCTCCAACATGATCGACGGCGAACGCCGCCGCGTCTGGCTGGCCTCGGCGCTGCGTCATCTGAACGAGCGCGAGATGAAAATCATCCGTGCCCGCCGTTTGGTCGAGGACGGGGCGACGCTCGAGGAACTCGGCGCCGATCTCGGCATCTCCAAGGAACGCGTCCGCCAGATCGAGAGCCGAGCCATGGAGAAGCTGCGCAGCGCCCTCGTCGATTCCGATCCGCGCATGGCAAGCTACGCATAGCATACGGCCGCGCAGGAGTTTGCGCGGCTTCGTGGGTCAAGACGACAAGCAAAAACAGAGCTCGAAAGCATTCGAACCCTCCCGAGGGTTCGTCGAACGTTTTGGAGAGCAGCCAGCTTATTCGGAAATGATCTTCACCCGATCGCCGGGTGAAACGGTTGCGCCCGCCGGAAGCGCGTTGATCAGCTTGAATAGGTCGAGTTTTCGGTCGGTGCCCATCATCCGGGCAGAGAGCGTGGCGACCGTGTCGCCTGGCTTGACCGTCACGACGTGAACCCGCAGCGGCTTCAGCGACGAAGCCTCCTCCGGCGTCATCTTGCGGAAGCTCGCCCGCAATACATCAGCCGTCTGCTCCAGCGCTTCGGTATTGCCCTTCGGTACAGCCGTCAGGAAGCGGAAGATCTGCGAGCCGTTGCGGATGACCGTCACATCGAAATCCCAGCGGTCTGCGGTGGCATGCGCCGTTGCGGCATCCATGCCGTTCACCGTGATCTGCTTGATCGAGGCGGGATCGAGTCCCGTCACCCAACCGCTGGAGATATAGTTCGTCAGTGTCTGGTTCTGGCTGTCGGCAACCCCGTCGAAGCGGATGGCGATATCTCCGGGACCCGTCGCCATCACCGCTTCCACCTTGTTGTCGATGTGGAAGTCGGGCGGAACGTCGAAGCGGATGCCGAGGCCGCCGTGCAGGAAGGTCTGGCCGCGCACATAGCCTTCTTCGGGACTATCGCCATAAAGCAGGCCGTCGATGCCGTTCAGGTAGTAGTCGCGGCCGGTATCGCCGACCTTGCCTTCTTCGCCGAACTCATGCGCGTGCGCCTTGGCAAGATCGATGCGCTGCGGCGTGCTCGGATGGCTCGAAAGGAAGTCCAGGCTCTGGTCGGCGTCGGAATTGGCCGTCATGAAGTGGCTGTAGTCTTCCATCGCATTGAGGAAGCGGGCGGCTGCATAGGGGTCGTAGCCGGCCTGGCCGAGGGTGCGGATGCCGATCTCGTCGGCCTGCAGTTCCTGCTGGCGGGAGAAGGCGGCCAAACGCAGCTTACCGCGCGCCAAAGCCTGCTTGCCGGCCAGATCGCTCGACAACACCTCGGCAACGACACGGCTGGCGATGACTTCGGCTTCCTCGCGCTTCTGACGTTCGATACCGTGGTTGGCGGTAACGTGCGCCATTTCGTGCGAGAGAACGGCTGCGACCTCCGAGGCATCGTTGGCAAGCGCGAGAAGGCCGCGGGTCACATAGAGATAACCGCCGGGCAGCGCGAAAGCGTTGATCGAGGGCGAATTCAAAATGGTGATGCGGTAGGATTGCTGCGGATTTTCCGAAACGCTGGTCAATGCGCCGGCGATGCGCGCCACAAGCCGCTCGGTCTTGGCGTCCTTATACTCGCCACCGTAGTTCGCGAGAATCCGCGGATGCTCGCGGGCGCCCATCTGCGCACGCGGATCGTTCTTCTGGACTTCCGAGACGATCTGCGGGCTGTTGGAGGGCGAAACGTTCGGCTGGTAGGATTGGTCGAACACCGACTGACAGCTGTTCAGTGCCGTCGCGGCCACGAAGACGAGAGCGAAACGGCGCATGGGGGCCGTCAAAGTCGCACCAATCCTTGCTCCTGCGTGCCTGGTCTGCTTCAGTGCGTGTATCCCACTCATTTCGCTGTCATACCGGCTGCGTACCGAAACCAGCCGATCATCGCTGCGCTTCGTCAAAGGTTCCTTCCACCCCGGTCGAATTTGCCGGAATGGTCTCGGCCCCCTGCTGTAGCCGATTTAGGCATCAGTTGCATAGCGAGACTCTGTTTAATTGTGGCAGCGTTGTATTTTAGCAAGCATCTCCGCCGACTTTCAGCCGCTTGCCGCGACGAAATTATGGCGAAACCTTACGCGAATTGCCGCAGTGCATTCAGTGGCGCAAAAAAGTGGTCAGCGCCGGAATATCGTTGTGCGCCAGGAAATTTTCGATCGCTGCCGACAGCAGGATTTTCCCGCCATCGATAAAAACGGCATGGTCGGCGAGGCGGCGGACCTCGGCGGGGTCGTGCGAGACGATCAACACCGTGTTGCCGCTTTCGCGGTGCAGCGCAATGAGCAGCTCGGCCATGCCCGAGCGCAAGCCGGGATCGAGCGCGGCGAAAGGTTCGTCGAGCAGCAGGATCGGCTTGTCGCGAACCAGCGCGCGGGCGAAGGCGGCCCGTTGCCGCTCGCCGCCCGACAGGGTGCCCGGCTTTCGCCGCTCGTAACCGCCGAGCCCGACACGCGACAAGGCCTCCGATATCCGCTCGCGGTCTTTCACCGAAAGCTTCATCGCCGGATCGATACCCAGCCCGATATTGGTGAAGAGATCGAGATGGGCAAAGAGATTGTTGTCCTGGAAGACCAGCGATACCGGCCGTTCCGAAGGATGCAGCGACGTCACATCCTGGCCGGCGAGGATCACCCGACCGCGGTCCGGCGCCTCGAAACCGGCGAGCAGATTGAGAAAAGTCGACTTGCCCGATCCGGAAGGGCCGGTGACGGCGATGATCTTTCCCCGCGGCAAGTCGCAGTCGAAACGGAATTCGTGCGTGCCGAGACGGAGCTCGACGCCCGTCATCGCGATGCCGGATTCCAGATGCTGGCGGTCATCAGCCATTGTGCCTGCCTTCATCATTCTCGCCGCCCTGTCCCGCCGTACCGGCGATGGTCAGCAGAAGACATACCAGCCCCAGGATGAAGGCAAGACCGTCCGCATCGTTGGTTCGGTAGCTGCCGAGCTTGCTGTAGAGCAACCAGGGCAGCGTCATCAAGCTATCCGAGCCAAATAGCGCAATGGCGCCGAGATCGCCGAGAGAGAGCGCCATGGCGAAGGAGAGCGCCGTGAAGAATGGTTTGCGCAGGCCGGGCCAATCGACGATCCGCAGCCGCGACAGGCCGGCCAGTCCGAGGCTGGCAGCCAGCCGTCCGGTGCGGCGGCGATGGATGATATAGGCCGGCTCGACGACGCGGATGACGAAGGGCTGCGCCATCAGGGCGTTGATAGCGACGATCAGGATCGCGGCAAAACGGGAGGGATCGCCGAGCAGCCGCAGGGCAAGGAACCAGCCGGTGGCGAGCACGATCGGCGGCACCAGAAGCACGAGGGACGTCGTGCCGCCCAAGGCAATCGCCAGGCCGTGCAGACTGGCGCCCCGCCGACGTTCCGTCGCGATGACGGCGCGGGCGCGGACGATGGCGAAGGAAATGGCAACAGCAAGCAGAGCGGACGCCAGCGCGATGGCGAGGCTGGTCGCTGTCGCCTGCAGGAAGATCGGCTGTACGATGATTTTCACGAGATCCGCCTTCAACCCCGTCACGACCACCGCGCCAAGCGGCAGGCCGATAAACAGCATGGCGATCAGCAGCATCGCCGTATCGGCCATCCTGGCGGCCCGGGGTTTTCCGTCGATACGCCTGACGATGCGGCCCGCGGTCAATCCATGATCATCCGGCGGCGGGAGCAGCGCCATGATGCCGAGAACGACGGCCGTTACGACGATCTGCAGCAGCGACAGCGTCACGGCGCGGGCAGGGTCGAAATCGAAGCGCAGTGCCTGGTAGATCGCCACTTCGATGGTGGTCGCGGCGGGGCCGCCGCCGAGGATCAGCACCAGCGTGAAGCTGGTGGCGCAGAGCATGAAGATCAGGCCGGCGATACCGGGAACGAGACCGCGCAACACCGGCCATTCGATGAAGCGAAAAACCGATGCGGGTCGCATGCCGAGGCCGCCGGCCATCAGCCAATATTCCGCCGGCACGCGTTCCAGTCCCGCAAGCATCAACCGGCAGGCGAGCGGCAGGTTGAAGAAGACATGCGCAAGCAGAATGCCCGCCAGACCGTAGATGCTGATCGGCTCCGAAAGGCCGAGACCCACCAGCGATTGATTGACGATGCCCTGGCGTCCCCAGATGCCGAGCAGCCCGAGTGCGCCGATCAGGACCGGCAGGCCCATGGGAACCGCCATCAGGCGGATAAGCCAGATGCGGCCGGGAAAATGCTGCTGGCGGGCGAGCGAGCGGGCAACCGGGATGGCAAGGCCGACGGAAAGAACCGTCGACAGCGCCGCCTGCAGCAGCGTGAAGCGCAGCACGCGCAGCAGGTAGGGATCGGTCAGCGGATTGCCGCCGCCGGCCTCGATGCCGGCACCCAGGAGGGTGACGATGGCAAGACCGATGAAAAATGCGATGCCGGCGAGGCTCAAGGCGCCGCCGGCGATCGCGCGTTTTCTTTCAGGCGCAGTCAGGATCATCCTGGATCAGTTGCTGCTGGTGGCCGTCAGCCATTCGTCGATCCACGCCTTGCGGTTCTTCTCGACCACGTCGGGGCTCATCAGGAAGGTCTTGGTCGGCACGACGAGCTTGCTGAAGGCGTCCGGCAGCGGCTCCGAGGTGGCCGAAACCGGCATCATCCAGTTGTTGGTCGGGATCGTGTCCTGGAAGCCCGGCGAGATCATGAACTTCAGGAAGTCGCGGGCGAGATCCTTGTTGGGGGACGATTTGATCAAACCTGCGACTTCGATCTGGATATAGTGGCCTTCCGAGAAGGAGGCGGCCTGATACCGATCGGTCTTGTCTTCGATCATGTGGTAGGCGGGCGAGGTCGTGTAGGACAGCACCATCGGCGCTTCGCCCTTGGTGAAGAGATCGTAGGCTTCCGACCAGCCGGGCGTCACCGTCAGGATACGGCCCTTGAGCTTGGTCCAGGCGTCGGCCGCCTTGTCGCCATAGATCGACTTGACCCAGAGCAGCAGTCCGAGGCCCGGCGTCGAAGTGCGTGGGTCCTCGATGACGATCTTCTGCGAGGGATCACCTTCGACGAGGTCCTTCATGCTCTTCGGCGGATTCTTGATCGTCTGGGTGTCGTAGATCACGGCAAAATGACCGTAGTCGTAGGGCACGAAAACGTCATCCTTGAAATCGCCGGGGACTTTCACGCCTGATGTATCGATGCCGCTTGCATCGAACAGGCCGGTATCCTTGGCTTCGTCGACGAGGTTGGTGTCGAGGCCGAGGACGACGTCGGCCTTGGTGCCCGTGCCCTCGAGCTTGAGCCGCGACAGCAGCGCCACGCCGTCGGTAACGCTGACATAGTTGACCGTGCAGCCGCAGGTCTTTTCGAAGGCGGCCTTCACCTTGGCACCCGGACCCCAATCGGCCGTAAAGCTCTCATAGGTGTAGATCGTCAGTGTCTTGTCCGCGGCTTGCGCGGCTTGCGCGGCAAAGAAAGTCACGCCGGCGGCAAGAGCCAGGCGGGTAAACAATGTCATCAGCGATCGGTTGGGCATCGCAGCGCCTCCTCTTTGGTTTCGTCGTCAACGGGAAAAGGGCGCCATGATCTGTCACGCGTCTAATCCCTCCGCCGGTGTTAGCCGGATCAGGTTCCGCGGGTTGGCCGGTCAAAGCCTCTCAGCCAGATGTCGTTGAAGACATAAGGCACCCCGTTAGAGCGGTTGCAGATTTAGTCCCGTGACGAACGGATGACAAGAGGGATGATTCCTCCGCCGGTTTGGAGCTGGCGGAGGGGCAGGCGGCTTATTCGGCGGCGTGTGCTGCTGCCGCACCGTCGAGTTTCTTCGCGGCGGTCGGGAGCTGCGTATTCTTCAGGGCGATCGCGATCAGCAGGCCGACGAAGCAGAAGGCGGAGGCCGTCAGGAAGAGCGGGCTGAAGGCGCTGGCATACGCATTGGCAACGGCTTCCCGGGTGGCGTCGGGCAGGGCTGCCATCATCTTCGGGGTCAGTTCCTCGATATTGCTGACACCGGGAATGGAGAGACCGACATTTCCAAGCTTGGCGGCGATGATGGCGCCGTAGATCGAGATGGCGATGGAGGCTCCGCCCATGCGCGACAGCGTGACGGCACCGGTCGCGGCGCCGACGTCGCGAGGCGAGGCTGCGTTCTGCACGCCGATGACCGGGACCTGCTGGGCAAGGCCGATACCGACGCCATGCAGGAGCATCAGCGCGCCGATGATGAAGATCGGCGTGCCGGCATGAACCTGCGACAGCACGGCAAAAGCAACGGTGCT
>JAGWJK010000226.1 GCA_028865845.1 Rhizobiaceae bacterium | reverse complement strand
CTCGTCAGGCTCATAACCTGAAGGCCGCAGGTTCAAATCCTGCCCCCGCAACCAAACCTTTCCCCAACAGTATCTCCCAAAACACACGCGATCGATTGCCCAAAGACTTCACCTTCGCTCGTGACGGTAGCTCCCTGTCCGAACCACCATAACCTCAAGAACGAAACTTGAATGTCTGCCCATTCAAGTCGGTTGATAGAAAGCTCCTCCGCATAAGCGTCGAGGAGCTTTTTTGCGTTTTAGCTCTTTATCCAACTCACCGGTCTCAGTCCGTGCCAGATACTCATGGTGCTTCTGCAGCTTGAAACGCTCTTCCAGAATGGTCGCTGCTTCCATCGCCGCGAGGATCGAGGCGATCTGGCCGTGGAGGTCCACCGAGGCTGGCTGATGGCCGGGTGTCTTGCTGATGACAACCCATCCGCACGAGGTGACGCACGAGATCGACGAAGGGCTGTTTGGTATCAGAAGCAACATCGGCCATTTTTCGGCGATTGAGCCAAAAATGGACTGCGACATCGGAGCGAAATTTTCCTAGCGTCCGCGGCAATCTGGTTTGGATCGGATGCGCGATCCCTTGGTCATGTGATCAAAGCGTTGCCGGATCGGATGCAAGGTGCGACGGGGTCGGCGTGGCGGCGCTGCCTGTCGTCGGGCGAAGAAAGCAGTGGTCTGAAGGGGAACGGCTATCGTGTCGTTGAAAGCGCGTGAATTGTTGAAACCGCGTGTGATGCTGCTCGCGGGCACGGTGCTTGCCGTTGTGTCGGCGGTAACAGGCGTAGCACTTGCCCAGACCGCTTCGCAGGTGACGCCGCAGACCTTCGAGCCGACTCTGCAGAAACAGGGTGGCGGCATCGTTATTCCGGAGTCCTCCGGACCGGTCGCGCCGAAGGGGGCCGAGAAGCTGACCGTGAGGTTGAGGGACGTTAGGATCGAGGGTGGATTGCCCGGCTTTGCCGATGACGAGGCGCGCATCGCCGGTAGCCTGAAAGGCAAGCAGGTGACCGCGGCGGCACTGTTTGCGGCGGCCAGCACGCTGGAGCGCCTCTATGCGGCGAAAGGCTACGGCCTGGTGCGCGTGACGCTGCCGCCCCAACACCTCGCCGATGGGGCGGCGTTGCGCATCGTCGTCATCAACGGTTTCGTCGAGAGCGTCGATACCTCGCATTTGCCTGATGCCATCCGTGATCGGATCGCAAGAATGCTGGCGCCGCTGGTCGGAGCGAAGGGTATTTCCAACAAAGAGATCGAGCGCCGCCTGCTGCTTGCCGGCGACCTGCCGGGCACGGTGCTGCGCTCGACGCTGTCGCGGGGCAAGGCGCCGGGCGGCAGCGTGCTGACGATCGAGGCACGCTACAAGCCGGTGACCGGCTTCGTCTCGGCCGACAATGATTCGACCGACGCGCTCGGCAACTACAACACCGGTATCGGCCTCGACTTCAATTCCGTCCTCGGTCTTGGCGAGCTCGTTTATCTCCGAGCTTCCGGAGCGCCGCAATTCGGCGGTGATGCCGGCTACTTCACCGGCGAGCCGCGCAACCGGTCTCTCGCCGGCGGCGTGACGCTGCCGATCGGCATCGACGGGCTGACGCTCAATCTTGAGGCGACCGCCTCGCGCACGACGCCGGAGGCGGGCTCATCCGGCCTCGACTTCATGTCGAAGTTCAACCGCTATTCGGCGCGGCTTGCCTATCCGGTCATCCGCTCGCGCGATTTCACCCTCAACGTCACCGGCGGCTTCGATGCGCAGGACGAAGAGCTGCAACTGCTCGATGGCGGCGGCGTGGCGATCTCGAAGGATCGGCTGCGCATCCTGCGCACCGGCACGGATCTTTCCTGGTATGTCGCCGGCGACACATTGCTGACTGCGGGCCTGACGGGCTCCTTCGGGATTGACGGGCTCGGTGCGCGCGACGCCGCCGAGGCGGATGCCAGCGGTACGCCGCTATCGCGGCAGGGCGCCGATGCCGATTTCCAGAAGCTGGAGGTTAACCTCGGTTATCGCCAGCCGGTTGCAGAGCATCTGACCTTCGATCTCAAGGCGCATGCACAGACCTCTTTCGGCCAGCCACTGCTCAATTCCGAACAGATCGGCATCGTCTCGCCGACCGGCCTGTCGAGCTTCCCTATCGGCTCGATGCAGGGCGATTCCGGTTTCGTGCTCCGCGCCGAGGCGCAGTTCCCGTTCAGCACCAGCTTCACGCTGCCCTTCGGCTTACCGGAGTTTCCGGCGCAGCAGGGCACCAGCCTGCCGGATGGCAAAACGACGCCGGGTGCGGTCGTGGTCTCGCCCTATCTGTTCGGCGCCTATGGCGGCGTCAAGCTCTACGATCCGACGGCGTTGGAAAACGGCTTCGAGCGCGGGGCGGCCTACGGCGTCGGCCTGCGGCTGGCGGCAGCCGAACAGGCGAGCTTCAACAGCACCAATGTCAATCTCGAATATGGCCGCGTCGAACGTTTCGGTGATGGCGACGACGACAATCGTTTCACCGTCTCCGCGGCATTCCAGTTTTAAGGCGACAGCAATGACCAAACGCTCTGCCCGTACCGTGCTTTCCCACAATACGCGACTGTTGGCCCTGCTTGCCTCGACGGCGCTGGTGCATTCGACGGCGGCGCTCGCGCAGTCGCTGCCGACGGGTGGCCAGGTGGCGGCCGGCAGCGCCACTATCGGCGCGCCGGCAAACGGTGCCCTGACGATCACCCAGACGAGCGGCAGCGCCGTCGTCAACTGGCAGCGCTTCAACGTCGGCAAGGGCAATCGCGTCACCTTCGCCCAGCCCGACGCCAATGCGGCCATCCTCAACCGCGTCACGGGCGATACGACCTCGACGATTGCGGGCCAGATCAGCGCCAACGGCCAGGTCTACCTGGTCAACCCGAACGGCATCGCCATCACGGGCACCGGTACGGTGAAGGCCGGCGGTTTCGTCGCCTCGACGCTTGGCATTTCCGATGACGATTTCATGGCCGGCAAGCGGACGTTTTCCGGCAACGGCGCCTCGGCGCCGGTGAACAATGCTGGATCGATCACCATCAATCGCGGCGGCTACATGGCGCTGATCGGCGGCGTGGTCGGCAATTCCGGCACGATCACCGTGCCGCTCGGCAAGGCGGCGCTCGGCTCGGGCGAGCAGGCAACGCTTGATCTGTCGGGCGACGGTTTCCTGCAGGTCGCGGTGCCGACGAAAGCCGGCGGCAAGGACGCGCTGGTTTCCAACATTGGCAAGATCTCGGCTCGCGGCGGCACGGTGCAATTGTCGGCGGCAGCCGCCAAGGACATGGCGCGCCAGGCAGTCAACATGTCCGGCACGATCGAGGCGACGGGCGTCAGCGGCAAGAGAGGCGATATCACGCTGACCGGCGACGACGGCGACGTTTCTGTCTCCGGTACGCTCGATGCCGGCAACAGCGCCGCTAAGGGCGGCAATGTCACGGTCACCGGCCGCAAACTGACGCTTACAAGTGCCAAGGTGGATGCCTCGGGCAAGACCGGCGGCGGCACCGTCAATATCGGCGGCGGCCGTCAGGGGAAAGGTCCGCTGAAGCATGCCGAAACGCTGACGGTCGATGCAAAGACCGCGATCAATGCCAATGCGATCACTGTCGGTAACGGTGGCAGCGTGGTCTTGTGGTCTGACGATTTGACCAGCTTCGCAGGGGAGATCACGGCCAAGGGTGGCGCGCGCGCCGGCAATGGCGGCGAGGCGGAAGTCTCGGGCAAGGCGCTGCTGTCCTACACCGGCTTTACCGATCTCAGCGCCGCCAACGGCTCGTTCGGCAACCTGCTGCTCGATCCCTACAATGTGACGATTTCTTCGGGAACGGACAGCAATTCTTCCGGCTTCACGGCAAGCGACAATGACAGCGTCATCAATGTCAACACCCTGACCAGCGCGCTGGCGACGGCCAACGTCACCGTCGCGACCGGCACTTCCGGCTCCGCCGGCAGCCAGACGGGCAACATCACCGTCGCCGCGCCGATCTCCTGGTCATCAGGTTCGACGCTGACGCTGAGTGCGGCGAATGCCATCACCCTCGACGATTCCATCAATGTCGGAGGCGCAGGCGGGGTGTCGCTGATCTACGACAGCACGTCGCCGACCAATCTGTCATTTGCGAGTGGCGCGTCGATCGACTATGGCGCGACCAATCAAGGCGGTTCGCTGACCGTCAACGGCCAGAGCTATGCGCTGGTCTATTCGATGGCCGATCTTGCCGCCATCAGTACAGGCGGCAAGTCCGCCTTGGCGACCGATCTGTTCGCGACAACCGACGGCACGGCCAGTGGGACGGCGACCGCCTATACCGGTTCGATCGTCCCGACCTTCAGCGGGACCTTCGAGGGTCTTGGCCACTCGGTCTCGGACCTGAATATCAACAGCACAACCGCCAACGCCAATGTCGGCCTCTTCGGTCTGGTTTCGAGCGGTACGATCCGCGACATCGCGCTCATCGGCGGCAGCGTGACGGGTGCCGACAATACCGGCACCGGGGGTTATGTCGGGGCGCTGGTCGGGCTGTTGGGAACAGGGAGTTCGCAGGCTTCGGTCGTGAACGCGTCCGCCTCGACCACGGTGCTCGGCGGTGCCTATGCGACCGTCGGTGGGCTGGTAGGGGAGGCGAAAACGGATCGTGCCGCGACGCTGATCTCCAATTCCTTCGCAACCGGCGCGGTAACGGCCGGCACCTATGGCAATGCCGGCGGGCTGGTTGGTTTCAACAATGCCACGGGCGGAACGGCCACGATCACCGGGTCTTACGCGACCGGCGCGGTGAACGAAGGAGCGTATGGAAGTGCCGGCGGCCTCACGGCATATAATTATGCCTATTCTGCCAATGCCAGCATAACCACCTCCTATGCGACGGGCGTCGTGACAGGAGGTGCCAACGCAACGCTTGGTGGTCTTGTCGGCCAGAATTACGCCCGACTTGGCTATACCGCCTCGATCACGGATGCCTATGCGACCGGGAATACCGGCTCGTCGAATATCACTGCCGCAGGTGGTCTCGTCGGCACCAACACTGTGTCGCAGGGTTATACGCTGATATCGAACGTCTACGCGACCGGCGCAGTGTTCGGCGGCAGCATGAATGGTGGGCTCGTGGGGGAAAGTTTCGCCTCCACTTCTAGCGGTACCAGCGTCGCCTCGATTACCAATGCCTACGCCACCGGCGCGGTCCAAGGGCCAATGTACAGCAATAATGGCGGACTTGTCGGATACCTCTCGTCTTACGGCAGCAATGCCAGCGTCACCGTCGCGAACGCTTATTCGACCGGCAGCGTGACGGCGCCTTCGGCATTCGCCACCTATGCCGGGGGATCGATCGGTTGGGATGTGGGACAAAACGGTGGCGCGGTATCGCTCAGCAATCTGTTCTGGGATAGCGAAACCAGCGGTCGCGCAAGCGGGATAGGCAATGATGGTGCCGGGCAAAGCAGCAACGTCACCGGCCTGACGACCGCGCTGGCCCGTTCGGCGTCCAATTATACAGGCTTCGATTTTGCCAACGTCTGGTACCAGACGGGCGACATGCGCCCGATCCTGCGCTCGGAGGCGGCGACGGCCGATACAAACGGCATTGCTACCATATCCAATCTGCATCAGCTCGCCCTGATCGGTACCAATCTCTCCGGCAGTTATGTGCTTGGTGCCGACATCGATGCGTCCGATACGGCTGGTAGCAGCGCCTCCGGCATCTGGAGCGCGGCGAGCGGTTGGGTCCCGATCGGTCCTACCAGCGGCTTTTCCGGAACATTCGATGGCGATGGCCACGTCATTTGGGGTCTCACCCTTAACGCCGCAGGCTATGCCGGACTTTTCGACACCACCACCGGCAGCAGCACCATTAAGAACGTTGGCGTCACCAATGCAAACGTAACCGGGACGAACTACTATGCGGGCATTCTTGTCGGCAACAACGGCGGCACTATCAGCAATGCCTATGTAAGCGGGACCGTTTCCGGTGACGCAATTACAGGCGGCCTCGTCGGCGAAAACGAAGGAACGATCACGCTATCCCATGCGACCAGTACGGTCGCAGGTGGCTACACGTATAGTTTCGCTCTTTGGACCGCCGGTGGCTTGGTCGGCATAAACGACGGAACGATAAGCCAGTCTTACGCCACCGGTAACGTGTCTGGTGAATTCGAAGCTGGCGGTCTAGCCGGCGAAAACTCCGGCACGATAAGCCAGTCCTATGCCACTGGCAGCGTGTCCGGACAGCTTAATGGTGGTCTTGTCGGCCGCAACTATCGTGTGATCCAGGATGCCTATGCGACCGGTGCCGTGTCGGGCTCCCAAGGTGCAAACGGCGGTCTCGTTGGCCGCAACTTTGGCTTGATCCAGAATTCCTATGCAATCGGAGCGGTGTCGAGGGGGTTGTACGAGGGCGGCCTTGTAGCTATCGACACCAACGGCAGCTACAGCCAGAGCTTTTGGGATACGGAGACGACTGGACAGCTATCGAGTTCGGGCGGCGGGACTGGTCTGACGCACGCGCAGATGACCAATCCCTTCACCTTCATCGACGCCGGCTGGGATTTCACCGGCAGCTGGGCGATGCTGAAGGCGGGCGGCAGCCCGGTGCTGCGCAGCCTGACAACCGATCCGGTTTATGATTATTACGTTCGCCTCTCTGGCGATACGTCCTCGACTTATGGCGACGCGGCGTCGACAAGCGGCATCACCGCGGACGGAATCGGCGCGAGCAATGTCACTGTCGGCTTTGGCAGCGCCGTCGGCGCAACCACCAATGCCGGAACTTATGCCTATTCCGGCAACGTGCTGGCGCTCACCTATTCCACGGGCAGCAGCAGCGACTATTATGTCGATTATGGTTCGGATAGCCTGACGATCGACAAGCGCGCCGTCACCGTGACGGCCAATTCCGGCCAAAGCTTCGTGTACGGCAACAGCTCGACCATTGCCTATA
>JAGWJK010000225.1 GCA_028865845.1 Rhizobiaceae bacterium | reverse complement strand
CGATGGCGATCGGTATGACGATGCTGGAAAGTCCTCCGAACAGGTTAAATACACCGCCGGTCAATCCGATGAGGCGCTCCGGCGCCAGTGCCGATACGTAGGACCAGGTAATCGAAGCCATTCCCGTACCGAAAAAAGCAATTGCGAGGAAAAGAATAATGAGCGGCGGGCTATCCACAAACTGGGCGCCGACGATCAACACCGAAAGAGCGATGCCGGTTAGAACCGGGATTTTTCGCGAGGCGCTGAGGCTGAACCCGGACCGCAAAAGCGCATCAGAAATGAACCCGGAAACGAGCACGCCAGCAAAACCGGCAAGGAATGGAACCGAGGCGTAGAAGCCCGCTTTGATAAAATCCAGATGTCGGTACTGCACCAGATAAGTCGGGAACCATGTCAGGAAAAAATTCGCCGACGCCAGATAACTGAACTGACCAATATAGAGCCCCCAGAGTTTCTTTTTACTCAGCACGATCTTGAGATCGGTCCACGAAAACGTCTTTCTGTTGGCCTGCTCGCTCACAAGTCGCGAGCTCAACTCGGGAACTCCGCCGCCGTTTTTGATGAGGTCCAGCTCGGCATCGTTCGTTCCCCGGAAGTCTTGAGGATCACGATAGATGGTTGCCCAAAGCACCGCCGCTATCAGGCCAAGGATACCCGTCAGAACGAAGACAGAGCGCCAGCCGTAGCCTGCTTCGATCGCAACCAGGACAGGCGTTAGAAATCCCAGCCCAACATATTGTGCCGAGATGTAGATGCCGATCGTGCTGGCTCGCTCGCGCTCCGGAAACCAGGTGGTTACGATGCGGTTGTTGACGATATAGCTTGGGGCCTCGAAGACGCCGACAGCCAGTCGCAGAATGAACAAGCTGACAATGCCGGCGACAAAGCCGAGGCTGAGTGTGGCGATCGACCAGACAAGGATAGTCAGCGGATAGACGATTCTTGGATGCACCCGATCGGCAAGCCAGCCTCCCGGGATCTGCATCGCGGTGTAGGTCCAGCCAAATGCGGAAAACAACCAGCCCATCGTGACGGGATCGATCTTCAGTTCGCCGGAAAGGGCGGGTGCCGTAATCGATAGGTTGGTGCGATCCAGATAGTTGATAACCCCCGTTAAGAACAGGAGAGCGGTGATAATGAAGCGGGTTCGGCTTGGAACTCCAAGCGTTGCCGATATCGACATATTTACTCCTCCCAGAGTCTATTCGCATTCACCAGTTGGTGAAACTTCCGTCGAGACGCCGCAGGTGCGGCGGTTCGAAAAATTCGAATTCCAATTTTTTGAGTGCAGCTTCATCGACCTCAACGCCAAGTCCCGGACCGTCCGGCACGATGTAGCGACTGCCATCGAGAACGGCCTGTTGGGGAAACAATGCCGTTGAATCGAATCCAAGTTGCTCAACCGGAGAAGCACGGCACTCGAGCCAGGCGAAGTTGGCGACGGCTGCGGCCAGATGGACGGTCGCAGCCGTGCAGATCGGCCCAAGCGGATTATGCGGCATCAAATCGACATAATGAGCCTCGCTCCATCCCGCGACCTTCATCGCTTCGGTAAAGCCCCCGACATTGCAAATATCGATGCGATTGAACTGATGGATATCTCGCTCGATATACGGCAGGAACTGCCATTTCGACGAAAACTCCTCCCCGATCGCAAAGGGAATATTGGTCATCTTACGCAGAGCCTCATAGGCTTCAGGCGTTTCGTCGCGGATAGGTTCCTCTATGAAATCAAGCGTCCCGCTTGGCATTTTCTGGCAGAAGGAGGCAGCTTCCGCGACGCTCAGGCGATGATGATAGTCGATTCCAAGAACAGCTTCCGAACCAAGCTCTTCCCTTGCTTTCACCATCCATCTTGCCGTTTGCGCGATCGACTCTCTGGGTTCGAACACATCCGTGGAATGCTGCCCCCAAGGCACAAACCGAATGCAGTTCCATCCCGCATCCATCAGGGTTTTTGCCTGCTCGATCATTTCCGGACCAGGGTTGGCGGGCGCGGTTGCAAACGCGGGAACGTAGTCGCGCTGCTTTCCGCCAAGCAATTCGTAAACGGGTATTCCCAACGCCTTGGCGCGAATGTCGTGGAATGCGATGTCCAGCGCGCCGATTGCCGCGGTGAGAACCCTGCCACCCTCAAAATATTGGCTGCGATACATTTCCTGCCAAAGCGCCCCTGCTCGCCTGACGTCCCGCCCTAGGAGAAACTCCCGATAGTGGCTGATCGCGCCTATCACCGCGTGCTCTCGGCCGGTGAGACCTGATTCGCCCCATCCATAGATCCCACTTTGAGTGGTTACCTTTACGAGAAGCTGGTTTCTGTGCCCTACCCTTGGCGTAAAGCATTCGATCTGCGCGATCTTCATCGATATCTACTCTTGATTTTGCTGGGGATTGGTGGCTTCCAGGCGATCGGCGCCCTCTGAGCCGCGGATCACAAAAGCCATCGCAATGTAGCGGGCCTCTTCTGCGCGGCCGCCGACGATGGCGTTGGCGAGCGCAAGGTGAAGCGTGGGATTGGGGTCGTATGAGAGGCCCTGCTCTGAAAGCGCAAGGTCGGCGTGAAAGAGAGTGCGCAGCATTTCCTCGAGAGGTCGACGGAGACCTTGGATCAAGCTGTTATGCGTCGCATCCAAAATCGCCAGATGGAACGCGATATCAGTCTCAATCGCCTCCGGAGACGGTGCATCTCTCATCGCGCTTGCGAGTGCGGATATCGACTCTCTTTCCGCGTTCGTGGCATTCAAAGCTGCCATTGCAGCGGCGCCTGGCTCTATCAATTCGCGAAGCTGCGCAACCTCACGACGAAATTTCGCGTGCGAGGATCGATCGTGCAATCGCCATTTGATGATATCGACATCGAGGCTGTTCCAGTCAGCACTCTTTGCAACGCGTGATCCGTAGCGTCTGGCGGTCCTGATCAGGCCTTTGCCCGCCAAGACTTTGACGGCCTCCCGCAGCGCGTTTCTTCCGACGCCATACCTGGCAGCGAGGTCAGCCTCCATGGGAAGCAGCGCACCGGGTTCCCATTCGCCTTTGACGATCGAACGGCCCATTGCCTCCACTGTATTGGAAATCAATCCTCTCGGCAGCATCAGTCTCCTCCCCTTCGTGAAGATCTTTAAATCCCATCTAAAAGGAAGTCAACGGAGTCTCGCTCAGAGTTCCTCGGATCGCAGCGACAGCAGACAGACAGTGAAATATGGAAGGGCCTCACCCGGCTTCACGCATGGTTCAAGTAGCGTCAATTGCATGAGCCTACCTTGGCGTTGGTGAATGCACTTTATGGATTTGAATACGTGTCTGCCTAATGCCCTACGGCATCCTGTTTTCTCGCAGGCCTCTCGGAGCCGGTCATCAGGAAGACGTCCTTGTGTTCGACGAGGTCGAGGAGCGCGTAGCGAAAGTTGCCGTCGTCACCGCTGGAATCCTTGAGGCCGATGATCGTGCCTTCCTTGGCGAGCGTGACAATGGTCTGCCGCTGAAGCTTGACGTCCACGCAGACAGGAATGTCGTAGGCAACCACGGGAACATCCACGGCGTCGCGAATGTAGCGGAAATGATCGAGAATCTCTGACTGGATGGTATCGGTGTAGAAGGGGGCGGCGGCGACCACCGCATCGGCACCGGCTGCTTTTGCAATCTTCGAATGGGCAATGACACGATCCGTGGTTGGATCGATGACGCCGACAATCAGCGGCACGCGCCTGTTCACCACCTTGGCGGAATGCTCGATGATTTCGCGTCGCGTGTTCTCGTCATGGAAGATCACTTCGCTCGTCGAACGCCGCTTCAGCGAGCCAGATGCCGGAATAACCGAAGGATGTGCCGATTTCGAGGATCGTCGGTGCAGCGAGGCTTTTCGCGATGATCTTCAGCAATTGTCCGGTCGGGATTGTCGGCAAGATCTAGAGCCTATTCTCCGATTGTTCGCGGGGATGCGGAGGCAGCCGGATTTCCGCGCGCAATCCCCCATCGGAGCGGTTGGTCAGGATAAGGCTGCCGCCGTGGGCCTGGACGATGCTGCGGGCAATCGAAAGTCCAAGTCCAAGTCCACCAGTCTCCATGTTGCGCGACGGTTCCAGCCGCACGAAGGGCTGAAATGCATCCTCGATCTGGTCGGCCGGCATCCCCGGCCCATCGTCTTCGACGATAATGCTCACCGCATCCTCCGAAGTCCGTAGCGCAACCGCTGCGGTGCCTCCATAACGCAGTGCATTCTCGATGAGGTTTCTGAGCGCTCGCTTCAGGGCGACCGGGCGGCATGAATACCAGAGGGCGCTGGATGGCGTGACCTCGATCGGGCTCTGGGCCAGACGAAACTCCTCGCCGACCCGGCCGATGAGATCGCTGAGATCGGTCAGCGCCGTTTCCTCCTTGCTGGCCTCCGCCCGCGTAAAGGCTAGCGTCGCCTCGCAGATGATTGACAGCTCGTCTATCGTCTTGACCACGTCGTCGCGAATGGCGTCGTCCTCGATGAATTCGGCCTTGAGCCGTAAGGTTGTGAGCGGGGTCCGCAGGTCGTGGCTGATGCTCGCAAGCAGCCGCAGACGGTCGCGGATGAACAGGCTCAACCTTTTCTGCATCGTGTTGAAGGCCTGGGTCGTCGCCGCGACTTCGGAAGGGCCGGTCACCTCGAGCGGCGCGAGCGTTTCACCACGGCCCAGCCGCTCGGAAGCATTGGCGAGCGCACGCAGAGATTTCGTCTGCGATCGCACTGCGACGATAGCAACAAAAGCCGCGGCCAGCGAGGACAGCAGGAAGGACATGAATCCGACCCAGTTCCACACGCCGGGCACGTCGATAGCCGTGTGGACGATCAACCATCGGCCATCCGGAAAAGGCACGTCCACCTTCAGCGCGACAATGCGAAATTGGCCGTTGTTTTCATCCTGAATGTTTTGACGATCGTCTTCGGCCCACTGCGAATCGTGTGCGGCATCATTCACACCGGTGCAAGGGTGTTCGGAAGGGGCAAGAAGCTGGATCGCAACCTCCGGCGCGCCGGCATTGACGCCGTGAAGACGGTGCGACAGCACGTCAGCAAGGTTCTGCTCGGAACGCTTCATCTCCCGCTTCACCGGCGCGTTGGTAGTGACTTCGGCACAGGATTGCCGTGAACCGAACGCATCGAGGAGGCGTGGCACTTCGCTCGGCGGCGATGCGCTGATCAGCCGGGCGAGGCTGACGGTCAGGTTGAGCACCTGACCGTGCACGACGCCGTCGATGACGACATCTTGCTGCGTGCGGATGATAACGATCAGGGCGACCTGCGCCAGCGCCAAAGCTGCGACAAGCAGGACGATCAGTCTGGTTGCGAGACTTTTGGGCCAGACCCCCATACGGAGGTATGTCACGGGACCTCCTCGACCGCGGCGGCGAAAGTGTAGCCATCTCCCCATACCGTCTTGATGAGGCTCGGCTGCTGGGGGTCGCGTTCGATGCGGCGGCGCAATCGGCTTACCAGATTGTCGATGCTTCGATCAAAGACCTGTGCCGACCGACCGGCGGTGATGTCGAGCAGCTGATTGCGCGTCAGGACGATGCCGGGCCTCGTGACGAAAGCTAGGAGCAGGCGGAACTCGGCAGTCCCCAGCGCCGCCTCGGCGCCGGTCTTGTCGAGCAGCATCCTGCGGGGAACATCGAGTATCCAGTTTTCGAATTGGTAGCGCTTGCGCTCCGGGTCGGTCGCCGCCGGCATGGCGCCTGCCGAGCGGCGCAGAAGGGCCCGGACGCGGGCAAGAAGTTCGCGCGGATTGAAGGGTTTGGTCACATAGTCGTCCGCGCCGAGCTCAAGACCGATAATCCGGTCGGTTTCATCGGAAACCGCGGTCAGAAGCACGATCGGCAGGTTGCTTGTCTGCCGCAGGTGCCGGCAGATCGATAGCCCGTCTTCACCCGGCATCATGATATCGAGGATCACCAGATCGATCGTGGCCGCCCGCATCTGCTGGCGCATCTCAATGCCGCCATTGGCGGTAGTGACGCGAAAACCGTTCTTCGTCAGATATTTTGCGAGCAGGTCGCGGATCTCGCGGTGATCGTCGACGACCAGAACGTGAGGCGTCTTTTGCATTTTTGTTTCCTGCGGTCTTGGTCGCGTCTTTAAGTCTCGAATGCCCTGCCGCTGTTTGGAACCCGTCGCATCTCAGATGCAAGGGCAAAAATGTAACCAAATGTCTCATCGTCCGTAACTGACAGAATTGGTTACAGAACGGCGCTCTCGCGGCAAATTTTGATGACATTAAGCGCCGAAGCTCCATGCAATTCAATCCGGGCGACCTCCCGGATTTAGCACCTGAGCCGTTTTCATCACCTCGGCTGACGCAAAACCATCTCCGGCGAAAACGGGGAAAGTCAGCCAGGCGGTTTCCGGCCCGCATCGCAGCGCCGTCCTGAACATTCTGTTTTGACTGTCGGCAAAATTTGGATTTCCGATCGGACACCCTTCATGCACATCGACATTTTTCCACTTCGTTCCAGTCGTACGAAAGCCTGGTCCGCGACGCCACTCCGCCGCACCGCGCGTCGCCTTCCATCACTCATGCTTCTTGTTTGCGGCGCGCTCGCCTCGTGCAATCAGCAAACGCCGGCACAGAACAATGCCGCCGCGGTGAAACCAGAGGTCAGCGTCCTGACGTTGCGCCCGCAATCTGTGGCGATCACGGCCGAGGTTCCCGGCCGAACCGCGGCGTCGCTGATCGCCGAGGTTCGCCCGCAGGTCGGCGGCATCATCCGTGCCCGCAATTTCAAAGAGGGAAGCGATGTAAAAGCGGGCGACATCCTCTACGAAATCGACCCGGGCTCCTACCAGGCGTCCTATGACAGCGCGGTCGCTTCGTTGCAGAAAGCGCAGGGCGCTCTGCCGAGTGCGCAGGCCAAGGTCGATCGATACAAGGGCCTGACCTCGCAGGACGCGGTCAGCAAGCAGGATCTCG
>JAGWJK010000224.1 GCA_028865845.1 Rhizobiaceae bacterium | reverse complement strand
ACGGCGCCGCGCCCCGGCATGCGGTATGCGACAATGCGGAAGGTGCGCTAGTTCATCCGGCCGAAGCGGTCATCGAGCGCGTAGCCGGCGCCGCGCACGGTGCGAATCGGGTCGGCCTGCTGGCCGCGGTTGATCGCCTTGCGCAGGCGGCCGACATGCACGTCGACGGTGCGCTCGTCGATATAGATGTCGGAGCCCCAGACGCCGTCGAGCAGTTGCTCGCGCGAGAACACCCGGCCCGGGCGCTCCATCAGGAATTCGAGCAGGCGGTATTCGGTCGGCCCGAGATCGATCGGGCGGCCGTTGCGCGAGACGCGTTTCTTCTCGCGGTCGAGTTCGATGTCGCCGATGGTCAAGATGGTGGCGACCCGCTCCGGATTGGCCCGGCGCAACAGCGCGCGCACGCGCGCCAAGAGCTCCGGCACCGAGAACGGCTTGACGATGTAATCGTCGGCGCCGGTGGCGAGCCCCCTCACCTTCTCGCTTTCCTCGCCGCGGGCGGTGAGCATGATGATCGGCAGGCGCTCCGTCTCCGGCCGCATACGCAGCCGGCGGCAAAGCTCGATGCCGGACACACCGGGGAGCATCCAATCAAGGATGAGAAGATCGGGGATGCGCTCCTGGAGGCGAAGTTCGGCTTCGTCGCCCCTCAGGATCGTATCGACCTCGAAGCCCTCGGCCTCAAGGTTGTAGCGCAGCAGAACGCTGAGCGCTTCCTCGTCTTCAACAACTGCAACTCTTGGAACCATGCGCCTATGGTCTCCTATCTTCGCGTCCAGATTATTCCGTCACCGCGCCGACGGTGTTGGCGGTATCGTCTTTCGGGCGCTCGCCTTCAGGCTGGGCACCGGTTGCCATGTAGTAGATGGTTTCGGCGATGTTGGTGGCATGGTCGCCGATGCGCTCGATGTTCTTGGCGCAGAAGAGAAGATGCGTGCAGGTGGTGATGTTCCGCGGATCTTCCATCATGTAGGTCAGCATCTCGCGGAAGAGCGAGGTATACATGGCGTCGATTTCCTCGTCGCGCTCGCGGATCGACACGGCCTTGTCGGGAGAACGGGTCGTGTAGACGTCAAGCACTTCCTTGAGCTGAACGAGTGCCAGTTCGGAAAGATGCTCGATGCCCCGGGCAAGACGACGCGGAACGCCGGTGCCCTGCACGGCGATGACGCGCTTGGCAGTGTTCTTGCCGAGGTCGCCAACGCGCTCGAGATCGGCGGCGATGCGGATGGAGCCCATGATTTCGCGAAGGTCGGCAGCCATCGGCTGGCGGCGAGCGATCGTCACGATC
Source organism: Rhizobiaceae bacterium (assembly GCA_028865845.1). Taxonomy (GTDB): domain Bacteria; phylum Pseudomonadota; class Alphaproteobacteria; order Rhizobiales; family Rhizobiaceae; genus Rhizobium. Next base: position 5,648 of record JAGWJK010000224.1, on the reverse strand, counting down.
GCCTTGTCGCCGACTTCACGCTCGGCGTGGTCGAGGATGACGTCGTCGGAAATGACCTTCTGAGCGAGACCGGTATCGCTGTTGACCAGCGCACGGACGCTGTCGGCAACCATCTGCTCGGCCAGACCACCCATTTCCGAGATGCGGCGCGACAGGAATTTCAAGTCTTCGTCATAAGCTGAGAAAATGTGTGTGGAGACCATTTTACTATCCTCAAGGTGAAGGGGTGGAAGGGACCTGCGCGAGGAACATCATCAGCCAAAACGGCCCATGATGTAATCCTGCGTGCGGGAATCGTCGGGATTGGTGAACATCTTATCGGTATCGTTCTCCTCGACCAGATGGCCGAGATGAAACATTGCGGTGCGTTGCGACACGCGGGCTGCCTGCTGCATGGAATGCGTCACGATGACGATCGTGAAATTCTCCCGCAGTTCATGAATGAGCTCCTCGACCTTGGCCGTGGCGATAGGATCGAGCGCCGAGCAGGGCTCGTCCATGAGGATGACCTCCGGACTGACCGCTACTGCACGGGCGATGCACAGACGCTGCTGCTGGCCTCCGGAGAGGCTGGTGCCGGCATCATGCAGCCGATCCTTTACCTCGCCCCACAGACCCGCCCTCTGCAGGCTGGTTTCGACGATATGATCGAGGTCGGCCTTGGACCGGTGCAGCCCGTGAATGCGCGGACCATAGGCGACGTTTTCATAGATCGACTTCGGAAACGGATTGGGCTTCTGGAACACCATGCCGACACGGGCGCGCAGTTCGACGACGTCGATCGTGTTGTCATAGACGTCCTGGTCGTCGAGCGTGATCTTGCCGGTCACCCGGCAGGTGTCGATCGTGTCGTTCATCCGGTTCAGGCATCGCAGAAAGGTGGACTTGCCGCATCCGGAAGGGCCGATCAGCGCGGTCACGGTATTAGCGCGGATATTCAAGTTCACGTCGAACAGCGCGCGCTTGTCGCCATAATAGACCGAAACGTCCTGGCCGATCATCTTATAGGGGATCGTGGTCATCTTCTTGGCCAGTGCGTTTTCGCTCGCGGCTTCCGTCATCATGTTCATTCCACGTTCTCCGATCACCAGCGCCGCTCGAAGCGACGGCGCAGCAGGATGGCCCCGATGTTCATCGCAACAAGGAAGAAGAGCAGGACGATGATCGCCCCGGAGGTTCTTTCGACGAAGGCCCGCTCGGCCTCGTTCGCCCACATGTAGATCTGCACCGGAAGCGCGGTGGAGGGATCGAGCGGCGATTTCGGATAGTCGGTCACGAAGGCGACCATGCCGATCAGCAGCAGCGGCGCCGTTTCGCCAAGCGCATGCGCGAGCCCGAGAATGGTACCCGTCAGGATGCCGGGCATGGCCAGCGGCAATACGTGATGGAACACCATCTGCATGCGCGAGGCCCCGAGCCCGAGCGCGGCGCTGCGGATCGACGGCGGCACGGCGCGCAGCGCCGAGCGCGTGGCGATGATGATCATCGGCAGTGTCATCAGGCTGAGCACCAGCCCGCCGACCAGCGAAGCCGAGCGCGGCAGACCCATGAAATTGATGAAGACCGAAAGACCGAGAAGGCCGTACACGATCGAGGGCACCGCCGCGAGGTTGTTGATGTTGACCTCGATGAAGTCCGTCAGCCGGTTCTTCGGCGCAAACTCCTCGAGATAGATCGACGTGGCGACGCCGACCGGCAGTGCCAGCGCCAGCACGGTCAGCATCAGATACAGCGAGCCAATCAGCGCGACGCCGAGGCCGGCGGCTTCAGGCCGGCTGGAATTACCCGACGTGAACAGACCGATATTGAAGGCCTCGTGCAGCGCACCGCTGGCGGCAAGCTGTTTCATCCAGGCGATCTGCCGATCGGAAACCTTGCGGTCCTTCTCGGGCACGGAAAGATCGATCTGGCCCTTGTAGGCGGAATCGATGTTGGCGCTCGCAAGGAAGGTGACCTTCATCGTCGTGCCGATCACCGATGGATTGGCCGAGACCTCGTTGCGCAACACGATCCGGGCATTGTCGGATATCATATCCAGCGCCTGGCGGGCGAAGAGATGATTGGCCGGATCTATCCCAAGGGCCTTTACCAGCGCGTTTCGCGCCAGTGCCGGATAATCGGCCATCACCAGTGTGGCGGGGTCGGTAGCGCGCCGGTTTTCGGGATCGATGACCTTCTCGGTGAATTCGACCGGCAGGGTGATCGAGGTCTGGACGAAGGCGGTATAGCCGTGGCGCACCACCGTCGAGATCAGGATGACCAGAAAGACCAGACCGAAGGAGACGGCGATGATGCCATAGGCACGGAAACGGCGCTCGGCGGCATACCGGCGCTTGACGCCGATATCGCGGCGAACGCGCACGTCCGGGGAAAGACCTTGCGGAAGCCGTGGCTGTGTCGTGGAGGCGATGCCGCTCATTCGTACTGCTCCCTGTATCGACGGACGATGTAGAGAGCATAGACGTTGAGGCAAAGGGTCAGGCAGAACAGTGTGATGCCGAGCGCAAAAGCCACCAGTGTCTGCGGCGAGGTAAATTCGAGATCGCCGGTCAGCTGGTTGACGATCTTCACGGTGACGGTGGTCATCGGCTCGAAGGGATCGAGCTGCATGCGAGCAGCAACGCCGGCGGCAAGCACGACGATCATCGTTTCGCCGATGGCGCGCGACGCGGTCATCAAGAGGGCGCCGACGATACCCGGCAGGGCGGCAGGCAAAAGAACACGCTTGACCGTTTCCGATCGCGTGGCGCCGAGGCCGAGCGAGCCGTCGCGCATCGAGCGCGGCACCGCCATGATGATATCGTCGGAGAGCGACGAGACATAGGGGATGAGCATCACCCCCATGACGAAGCCGGCGGTCAGAACGCTCTGCGCCTGGATGAAGCTGGCATAATTGCCGGTCAGCAGCCCGTTGATATCGGCGGAAATGTCCCGCAGGAACGGCCCGACCGTCACCAGTGCGAAGAAGCCGTAGACGATGGTCGGAATGCCGGCCAGCACCTCGAGCATCGGCTTGGCGATGGAGCGGACGCGGGTCGATGCATATTCGGCCATGTAGATGGCGGCAAACAGTCCGACGGGAACGGCGACGAGCATGGCGATGAAACCGATGTACAGCGTCCCCGCCAGGAGCGGCACGAGGCCGAAAGTTCCGTTGCTGTGCGATCCCACATCGGCGAAACGCGGGTCCCAGACCGTGCCGAAGAAGAACTCCGCCGCCGGAACCATCGTGAAGAAGCGAGCCGCCTCCGACAGCATCGAGGCAACGATGCCGACGGTCGTCAGCACGGCGATCGACGAGGCGACGATCAAGCCACCGAGAATGACCTGTTCGACGCGATTGCGGGCGCGGAACCGCGGCGCAATGGCCCCGAGGCCGTAAACGGCGCAGAGCAGCGAGAGAAGGATTGCCGCGGCCGACATCACCACCCGGCTGATGAACCGCATGCCGTTATATCGATCGGCCGCTTCCATCATGTAGCCGGTCGGCCGGCCGGCAAGCGGCATGCCCTTCTGCGCCAGCACGAGCTGCAGGTCGGCGGAGCCCGACGTGACGGCTGCCATCTCGTCGCTGTCGAGCATCCGCATGCCGCGGGCGATGCTGAGCACCATGCCGTAGCTGAGGTTGAGCTCGGCCTCCGGCAGCGAGCGCACCTCTTCCGGAAAGGATTTGACGACGAAACTATCGATGATCTCAGGGCTGATCGACAGCCAGACGCAGATGAGGGCCAGCGCCGGCAAGACCGCCCATATGGCGGCATAGGCGCCGTGATATCCAAGCCGCGAATGCATCGCATAGGGTCTGCCGCCCGACAGCGCAGCCGCTCTCGTCCGCCCCAGCACGAAGGCCGCGGCGCCGATGATCGACAGGCACAAGAACAGCAGTGACAAACTCATTCCATTCCTCGGCAAGCGCCGGTGCCGTTTGGCCGCGCCGGCGGATCGTCGTTACGCACTCACATGATCTTTCCATCCGCAAAGTTCTTGCGGATCTGGTCGCGCTCAGCATCCGGAGCCGGCACGAGGCCGTATTCGGCGAGCGGGCTGTCCGGCCCGATCATCTGATCGCTGGTGAAGAAGTCGACATATTCCTTCAGGCCAGGAATGACGCCGAGATGCGCCTTCTTGACGTAGAAGAACAGCGGCCGCGACACCGGGTAGGTGCCGTCCGCAATGGTCTGCCCGGACGGCACGATGCCGCTGACGGTGGCGACCTTCAATTTATCGGCATTGTTCTGGTAGAAATACAGGCCGAAGACGCCGATGCCATGCTTGTTGGCATCGATGCGGGCCAGCGTTTCCGGATAGTCGCCGTCGATATCGACAGCAGCGCCATCCTTGCGAACGGCAATGCACTTCTCGTTCTGCTGATCGGGATCGGCGACGATCTTCTTGATGACGTCGAGCGCGCCGGAATCCTTGCAGCCGCCGGCAAGCACCTTCTCTTCGAAGACTTCGCGCGTGCCATGCTTCTCGCCCGGGATATAGGCGGCGATCTCGATATCAGGCAGGGCCGGGTTGATCTGCGACCATTTCTTGTAGGGGTTGGCAACCAGCTTGCCATCGACAACGACCTCGGCGGCGAGCGCCTTATAGAGGTCTGTAGGCACGAAGCGGATATCCGGATTGCTCTTGTCGAAGGCAAAGACGATGCCGTCATAGCCGATCTTGACCTCCTGGATATCGGCGACGCCGGCAGCCTTGCAGGCGGCGATCTCGCTATCCTTGATCGGTCGCGAGGAGTTGGCGATATCGACCGTATCGGGTCCAACGCCCTTGCAGAATTCCTTCAGCCCGGCGCCGGAACCGCCGGACTCGACGACAGGTGTCTTGAACTGGCGGAAGGTTTCGCCAAAGCTTTCGGCAACGATCTTGGCATAGGGGAACACTGTGGACGAACCGGAAACCTGAATCTGATCGCGGGCCGTGGCAGCACCGGCGAAGGCTACGGATGCGACCAACGCCACGATAGATAGTTTCAACGCATTCATTGTGAATCCTCCCTGACGAACTTTGAAGAGCGCGACGGCGGACGGGTCGTCCGCCTGTTCAGCGTCCCTTTTCTAGGGTCAAAGCACCGCCCTTTTATGTCAAGCGAGTGAAACAATTATGACAGTTTAATTCATTGATATATATGAATTAAATTGCGTCAAAAATGGGCGATTCACAGAGGGCGCAAAAGCATGCTTCAGAAACGTGTCAAGCGGCTCGCGAACGAAGCGGCACGGACGCCGAAGCACCGGCGTCATCGCAGCTCGCCGGTCATGGCCTCAACCTAGAATCGAACGGTAAAGTCGGTTCCCTTGCCGACTTCGGACTTGACGATCAGGCGGGCGCGGTGCCGCGTGAGGATGTGCTTGACGATGGCAAGGCCGAGACCGGTACCCTTCTTCGAACGGCTATCCTCGACATTGACGCGGTAGAACCGCTCGGTAAGGCGCGGCACGTGCTCCGCCGGGATGCCCGGCCCCTTGTCCGAAATGACCACCTCGACAGCCTGGCCAGGCCGGTTCAGCAGCGAAACCTCCACCACCTTGCCTTCCTGACCGTATTTGCAGGCATTCTCGATCAGGTTCTCGAACACCTGCACCAACTCGTCACGATCGCCGAGCACCTCCACCTTGCCTTCGGGCAGATGCAGATTGATG
>JAGWJK010000223.1 GCA_028865845.1 Rhizobiaceae bacterium | reverse complement strand
GGCTGTTTGCGCTGGGGGCCTCGCCGATCAACGAGACATCGGGCGTAGCGCCAAGCGATGACGGCATCGAATTGTCCATCGTGCTTGCCGAGGCCGATCCGGTCGGCGGCTTTGTCGGCGAGTTCGTGTCTCAGCCTTTGCTCCAAGCCGGTCTTCTTGTCGGTGTCGGCGGCTATCTCATCTATCTTCAGCCGCTTCTTGCCATCCTGGTCGCCGTCGTCTTCTTTCCGCAGCTAGGTTTCGTTCCGCTGATGCAGGCCGCGATCAATCGGCGCGTTGCCGCGAAAGTCTCGGCTTCGCGCGATGTCAGTCGAGCGATTGTCGACCCGAAGATCGGCGGCGACATCGAAAGCCAGGTGCGCCGCGTCTCCTTTCTCTTCGACACCAACATGAGCATCTACCGCATCAAGTTCGTGATGAACTTTCTGATGAACCTGATGACGCAGCTCGGGTACGCCGCGATCTTCGCCCTTGGCGGCTATTATGTCGTCACCGGGAAGACCGAGATCGGCACCATCGTCGCCTTCACTTCCGGCCTGACAAAGATCAACGACCCCTGGGGTAGCCTGGTCGATTGGTACCGCAACCTCAAGGCGACGGAAGTCAAATATCAAATGATCCGCGACGCCTGCCTCGGCGAGCAGAACTCCAGGGCCACGTAACGTCAGCCTCGATATTCCCGTCGTCATGATCTGTCATTCGGCGTGTGAGATCGCGCGCCCGGAGGCTCTCCCGCCCTTATTGCGCATCGGCCAGGGCTCCGCGAAACCGGATGAGCGCCGCAATGAAGAAGACGATGCCAATGGTGACGAGGGCAATCATTTCCGGCCAGACGGCGGTGATATCGGCTCCGCGATAAAGAATTGCCTGTGCCAGCGAAACGAAGTGAGACGATGGGGAGATCTGCATCGCATACTGCAGCCAGGGCGGCATGCTATCCATCGGCGTGGTACTCCCGGATAGCAGGTTCATGATGATCAGGACTGGCATCACGATCAGGCCGAATTGCGCCATCGAGCTCGAAGTCGTGGCGATCAGGATGCCGAGCGCAGTCACCGAGAACTGGTAGAGGACCGCACTCAGCACGAACAGGCCGATCGAGCCGGCGATCGGCACCGCGAGCAGCCATTTCACCACGATCAGCAACGACAGAACCGCAGCTACGACGATCACCAGTCCATTTGCCCAGATCTTCGACAGCACGATCTCGTGTGGCGTCACTGGCATGACGAGCAAGCGCTCGATCGTTCCGTGCTCACGCTCGCGGATCAATGCCGCGCCGGTCAGGATCACAGACAGCATGGTGATATTGTTGATCACCTGCATTACGGAGGTGAACCACGTCGATTGTAGATTGGGATTGAACTGCGCGCTGACGACGAGGTTGATCGGCTGCGACTGGACATCCGCGGGGAGCGCGGTCTGCACCTCCTGCATGATGATGCTTTCGATGTAGGAGGCGCCGTTGCCGGCCTGCGACATGGCCGTGGCGTCGATATCGAGCTGCAGCGACGGCTTGCGGCCGGCAATTGCGTCCTCTTCGAATTTCGGCGGAATTTCCAGCACGAAAACATACCGTCCCGCATCCATCGCTGCGTCGACCTCACTCGCATCGATCAGCACCGGCTCCTTGAAAAACGGTTTCAAAAGAGCATCGCGCAGACGGGTCGACAACATCGAGCGATCCTCGTCGACGACGGCGACGGAGGCGTTCTCGACCTCGAACTTGGCGCCGGTGGAAACCGTGTATACGGCAATGGTGAAAGTATAGACAATCAGGACCATCATCACCGGGTCGGCCTTGAGACTATAAAGCTCCTTGATGCCAAGACGCAGGATTCGGTTGAGGCTGCCCCACATGTCATGCTCCCCGCTTCCGCAGAGCGGCGAGCGCCGCCGCAATGAAAATCACCCCGAAGGCCGCAAGGACGAGGAGATTGAACCACAGTTCGGCAAAGCCGAGCCCCTTGGTGATAACCCCGACGCTGAGGGGCTGATACCACGCAGCCGGAAACAGCAGGCCCATGACGCGGGCGCCGCCGGACAGCGACGAAACAGGCACAAGCAGTCCGGAAAAATTGATGGCCGGGATCATCGCAATGATGGCGGTGGCAAAAATCGCGGCCACCTGGCTGCGCATGAAGCTGGAGACCAGCAAACCAAAGCCCGTAGTCGCGAAGACGTACAGCGCGGACCCGACGACAAGCAGCGGCATCGACCCCTTTATCGGAACGCCGAAGACGAACCGTGTCATGAGCAGCAGAAGAAGAAAGCTGATGAAGGCGATAACGACATAGGGCAACTGCTTGCCAAGCAGGAATTCGATCCGCGTCACGGGCGTCGCCTGGAAATTGGCGATCGATCCCGTCTCCTTCTCCTTGACGACCCCGAGTGCCGTCATGATCGCCGGGATCAACATCAGCATCAGCACGATGACGCTCGGCACGATCGCGTTGGCGCTTTTAAAATCCTGATTGTAACGGAAGCGGCTCTCGATATTGACAGGATAGGGCGAAACCGTGCGGCCTATCCGTCGTGCAGTCGCGTCCTCCAGATAGGAGGAGACGAGACCGGAGACATAACCGCGTGCCGTTTCCGCGCGGAAGGGCATGGCGCCATCCAGCCAGACGGAAACTTCAGGCTGCTCCTCGCGCATCAGGTGCCGGCCGAAGTCGGGCGGGATTTCCAAGGCGACCCGCAATTCGCCATCCTGCAACCGCGACAGAAGCTCCGGCGCAGAGACGATCGCTCGATGCTCGTCGAAATAACGCGACCCTTGCAGGCTCTCAACAAGTTGGCGGCTTTCTGCGGACTGATCCTGGTCGTAAACCGCAAAGGAGAGATGCTCCACGTCGAAGGATATGCCATAGCCGAAGGTAAGAAGCAGGATCGCCGGTCCGAGCAGCGCAAACACCAGCCTTGCCCGATCCCGCAGGATCTCCAGAGTTTCGCGGCGGGCATAGGCCCAGAGACGGCGGGGATCGAATAGCCGCGTGCGCGGCTGTTCTGCGGCAATGGCCGGATTCCCCGCAGGTGACGGGCCGGCATCCTCGCCCATGCCCGCCTCCATCAACACATCGATGAACGTATCCTCCAGGGTTGCTTTCCCGCGTTTTGCGCAAAGTTCGGCAGGGCTGCCGATCGCCAGCACCCTACCCTGATGCATCAGCGAAATTCGATCGCAGCGCTCCGCCTCATTCATGAAATGGGTGGAAAGGAAGATCGTCACGCCGTCGCGGCGGGAAAGCGTGATCAGCGATCGCCAGAAGGCATCGCGAGCGGCTGGATCAACGCCGGAAGTCGGCTCATCGAGGATCAGCATTTCCGGCCGATGAAGCACGGCGGCGGCAAGCTGCAGTCGCTGCCTGATACCGAGCGGCAGCTCATCCGGCCGCTTGTCCGCGACCTCGGCGAGGTCGTATTGTGAGAGCATCTCGGCTACGCGTGGCTCTATCTCTTCTGCAGGAAGGGCAAAGAGGCGAGCGTGCAGCACGAGATTCTGGCGGACGGTCAGCTCGCCATAGAGAGAAAATGCCTGCGACATGTAACCGACGCGCTTGCGGGTCTCGATATCGCCGGCTTTCAGCGGTTCGCCGAAGAGCTTTGCGGTGCCTTCGCTTGCCGGCAGGAGCCCCGTCAGCATTTTCATGGTCGTGCTCTTGCCGCTGCCGTTCGAGCCGAGAAAACCGAATATCTCCCCCTTTGCGATGCGGAAGCTGACATGATCGACGGCTACGAAATCGCCGAAACGCCGGGTAAGGTCATCTGCCTCGATCGCCGGACCGTCGGTCGTATCAGCGCGCGGCGGCACGACGATCGCGCTTTGTGATTGCTCCGTGCCCGGCATCAAGGCCATGAAGGCGGCTTCGAGCGATGTCTTGCCGGTGTTCCCCATGATGTCGGCCGGGCTTCCGGTCGCCATGAGCCGCCCACTATTAAGGGCCGCCAGCCAATCGAAGCGTTCCGCCTCCTCCATATAGGCTGTGGCGACGATGACGCTCATACTTGGACGCTGGCCACGGATCCGGTCGATCAATTCCCAGAACTGCCGGCGCGACAGCGGATCGATACCGGTTGTCGGCTCGTCGAGGATCAGCAAATCGGGGTCGTGCAGCAGCGAGGCGCAGATGCCGAGTTTCTGCTTCATGCCGCCGGACAGCTTTCCCGCCGGGCGATCGCGAAACGGCAACAAGCCAGTCATGCGCAGCAGTTCGTCCATGCGATCGCGGCGCTGACGGCTCGCCTGCCCGAAGAGGCGGCCGAAGAAATCCAGGTTTTCAGCGACACTCAGGGTCGGATACAGGTTGCGTCCGAGCCCTTGCGGCATATAGGCGATCCGCGCGCAGACCTCCCGCCGGTGCCGGGCTTGCTTCATGTCGCCGCCAAGCACCTCTATGTGCCCCTGTTGAATCTTCGTCACGCCCGCGGCAAGGCCAAGCAACGTCGATTTGCCGACGCCGTCCGGACCGATCAATCCGGCCATGCAGCCGGCCGGTATTTCGAGGTTTATGCCATCGAGCGCAGCGAGTTTCCCATAATGGTGGCTGACCGAGACGAGACGAACGGCAGGTTCGCTCATTGCGGCAGCTTCACTTGCAGCTGATCCGGCCACGCCGCGCTCGGATCCGTGCGAACGTAGCCGACACCCCGCACGCCTGTCTTGACCCGCGATTCGTATTCCTTGAGCAGGTCAGGTGCGATCTTCAGCTTGATGCGGAACATCAGTTTTTCACGCTCATCCTGCGTTTCGACGGTTTTCGGGGTGAATTGCGCTTCCGAAGCGACGAATGAGACGGTTGCGGGCACCACATATTGCGGTGCCGGATCGAGAATGATGCGGGCCTCGTCGCCGATCGCCAGGCTGCCTGCGGCCTTTGCAGGCAGGAAGATCGTCATCGAGACGTCGGAGAGGTCGAGCAGGGTGGCGACTGGCGCGCCGGCTGCCACCACCTCCCCGGTCTGCGAGAGCTTGTATTCGACGCGGCCCCGGCGCGGCGCTTTCAGCACGGCATCATCGATCTGCGATTGGATGCGCGCGACCTCCGCCTTCGCGGCTTCGGTGGCGGCATCTGCCTCGTCGCGGCTGGCCAGAGCGGAGCGCCTTGCCGCCTGCGCGACATTCAGCTGACTGCGGCGCAATTCCAACTGCTGGACTGTGCCGCTGCCTTTGTCGCTCATGGACTGGGCGCGATCCAGTTCCTGTTGGGCGAGCGTCAGCTCGCTTTCGCGTTGCGCAATCGACGCAACGGCCTCGACCTCGCTCGTCTCGGAGCGCCTGACCTGGGCTTGCGCGCCGGTCAGCTCCGCGGTGAGATCGGCAGTGTCGATACGGGCAACCGGCGCTCCGGCGTCGACGATATCTCCCTCGTCGACCAGAACTTCGGCGAGCCGGCCCGCGAACTTCGTCGAGATCAGAATCTGTTGCGCCTCTATGCGACCGTTCGACATGGAGATGTTGGCCGGCAGCCGCTGGCCCGTCACCTTGTTCCAGAGGTTCTCGATATGCCCCGAGAGCGTGGAGCCGCTATCAGCAGCCAGAACCACACCATTGGAAGAAAAAGTGAGCGTCGCCGCAATCAAAATACCGAGTGTTTGCCGTCTCAAGACGAGGCCTCCGATCAACCTTGCGCGCAGATTGCGCCCAAGCCTTCTATCGACGGCGGTCGCGGTCATCTTTGATATACATCATATTGACCGACAAACCGCCGACGGCCGATCTGCTCTACCTCACCCCGCGAATTAGAGGCGGCGGGCGTTGATATCGATCAATGATACGCTCGACCGACAGTGCATCCTAGACCGATCTTCAGAAGGATCGGCCCCATGGACAATAGCCTCGAGCTGACGCAATCGGTCTCCCATGATGTTGATCGTTCGGCGATACCCTATTGGTCGAAAACTGGTGAACTGCTTTTTGCAGAGCTGAAATCCAACCGGGCCGGCCTTTCGGCAGCAGACGCAGAGCAACGCCTCCAGACTTATGGCCCGAACGTCATCGGCATCGATAAGAGCGCTAACGCCCTGCGAACGCTTGCACGGCAATTTCTAAGCCCGCTCGTCCTGATCCTGATTTTTGCCGCCGCTGTCGCAGCAACGGTCGGCGAGACCCATGACGCACTGATCATTGCCGCGATCGTCATTGCGAGTTCCCTTCTCGGCTTCTCCCAGGAATATGCAGCAACCAGGGCCGTAGAGGCGCTGCGACGCAGCATATCGCTTTCGGTCGCGGTCTTGCGGGATGGTACTGAGCAGACACTGCAGGCGGAGGCCATCGTTCCCGGTGATATCCTCCGGCTTTCCGCCGGAAGCCTGGTGCCGGCGGATGCGGTCATCATCGCCTCGCGAGATCTGAACGTCAGCGAGGCGGCGCTGACGGGCGAGACTTTTCCAGTCGGCAAGGCCGAAGGCATATCGCCGCCAGAGGCGCAGATCGGCGATCGCCTGAACTGCGTGTTTGCCGGAACATCGGTGCGCAGCGGCACGGCGACGGCGCTGGTCGTTTCGACCGGCAACCGGACCGAATTTGCTGCCATCGCCCAGGCTGTTGCCCGCCAAGTGCCCGAGACCGAATTCTCGCGTGGCATCAGGCGTTTCGGCTACCTGATGACCAAAATCATGCTGGTGATCGTCCTCATCGTTTTGGTGGCGAACCTGTTGCTACACCGGCCACTGGTCGATTCCCTCCTGTTTTCGCTGGCGCTCGCGGTTGGCCTGACGCCGGAGCTGCTGCCGGCGATCGTGAGCGTGACGTTGGCGCGCGGCGCGCGGGTCATGGCCCGGGCCGGCGTCATCGTTCGTCGGCTGGAGGCGATGGAAAACCTTGGCAGCATGGATATCCTCTGCACCGACAAGACCGGAACGCTCACCGAAGGCGTCATTAAACTCGACAGTTGCCTCGATGTTGCTGGCACGCCTTCCGATGACGTGCGGCTGCTTGGCCTCCTGAACGCC
>JAGWJK010000222.1 GCA_028865845.1 Rhizobiaceae bacterium | reverse complement strand
TATTCCTGGGTCCTGGCGGACGGGCTGATAGCCCCGGACATGATTGTCCGGTCATGAGTTTATGTGTGCCGCCATGACGGTGGATATGCTTGGGAGCGGGAATGCGAATAGGTCTTTTTGCCGTGGGACGGTTGAAAACCGGCCCTGAAAAGGATCTTGCGGCCCGATATCTCGATCGCTTCGCCAAGGCGGGTCCCGCGATCGGGCTGGAACTGGCGCGGATGACCGAGGTCGGCGAAAGCCGCGCCTCCAACGCCGAGACGCGGAAACGCGAGGAAGCGGCCATGCTTGCCAAAACCCATCCGGACGGCGGCATTCTCATTATCCTCGATGAACGCGGCAAGGCCCTCGACAGCGAAGCCTTTGCCGCCCTGCTCGGCGGCTTCCGCGATCAAGGCAAGCGCGACCTGACGATCGCCATCGGCGGCGCCGACGGGCTCGACCCTTCCCTCTACGACAAGGCCGATGCCACGATCTGCCTTGGCAAGATGACCTGGCCGCACCAGCTCGTGCGCATTCTCATTGCCGAGCAGTTGTATCGTGCCGTCACCATTCTTTCCGGTCACCCCTACCACCGCGTCTGACGCCCGCCGGCATGCCTTGGAAACAGGTTTGGGTTCGGCTTATTTTGCGTTAACGAAACGCTCACATAGGCGTGTTTTGATTCCCGCCGCAAAATTGATGATGCTTCTCAGATAATCGCGGCAAACCGGCATCGTTTTCACGCGATCTTAAAGGGACCAAGCCCAAACCGACTGGATGAGAAAAACTACGCCCACGCTTTCCCGTCTGTTGCTGCCATGTCTGGCAGCGTGTCTTGGTGTGGGCGCTTATGTGGAAAGCCCGCTTCAATTCCGCGACACAGCGCAGGCGCAGGAAGATGCCGGCACGGCCCCTGCCCCAAAGACCACGGGCAATCAGACCAAGGGCGACCAGCCGGCAAGCGGCGATGCCGCATCACCCACCCAGGCCGCCGAACAGGCCCCCGATCCCGCCGCTGATCTCGCCCGCAAGCGTGACGAGACCCGCGCCGAGCTGCAGGAATTGTCGAAGACGATCAGCCTTTCCTCCGACAAGACCAAGGCCCTGGAAGACAGCATAGCCTCGCTGGACAAAAGCACGGCGAGCCTGCGCCAGGCACTCATCGACAGCGCTGCGCGCCGCCGGCAGATGGATGCCAAGATCCAGCAGAGCGAAAAGACGCTGACCGACCTCGCCGTCAAAGAAGGCAAGATCCGCGCCTCGCTGCACGACCGGCGCGCGCTACTGGCGGAAGTGCTCGGCGCGCTGGAGCGGATGGGCCGCAATCCTCCGCCCGCGCTTCTCGTGACGCCCGATGATGCACTCGCCTCGGTGCGCAGCGCCATTCTGCTTGGCGCCGTCGTTCCCGGCATGCGCAGGGAAACCGATAAGCTCGTCGCCGACCTGACCGATCTGACCAAGCTGCATGCCGCCGCTGCTGCCGAGAAGACCGATCTCACCACCACCATGACCAACAGTCTGGAGGAAGAGCGGCGCATGGATCTGCTGATTGCCGAAAACGACAAGCACAGCCAGGCGAGCGCTGCCGAACTGGAGGCCGAACGCAAACGGTCCGAGGAACTGGCGGGGCAGGCGACCAGCCTGGAAGGCCTTGTTGCCTCGCTCGAAAGCCAGATCGGCTCGGTGCGCGACGCCGCTGCCGCCGCACGGGCGGAAGAGGCCCGCCGCGAGCAGCTTACCGACCAGCAGCGCGAGCAGGCCAAGGCCCTTGCAGAGAGCGGTGTGCCCGATAAAAACCGTATTGCGCCCGCATATCCCTTCTCCGATCTTAAACAGAAGTTGGAGCTGCCTGTGGCGGGCGATATCCTCCGCCAGTTCGGCGACGACGACGGCACGGGACATACGGCGATGGGCATCACCGTCGCGACCGGTCCGGACGCTCTCGTCACCGCTCCCGCCGACGGGACTGTCGTCTATGCCGGCGCGTTTCGCAGCTACGGCCAGATGGTCATTCTCGACACCGGCGACGGCTACCACATGGTGCTGTCGGGAATGGACGCGATCAAGACGCGTCTGGGCAAGTTTGTGTTCGCAGGCGAACCTCTGGCCATGATGGGTGAAAAAAGAGTCGCGAGCGCGACCGCATTGGCGCTGGAAACGGACCGGCCAACGCTTTACATTGAATTTCGAAAAGATGGAAAACCGGTCGATTCTCGGCCATGGTGGACCTCCAAAGATACTGGAAAGGCACGCAATGATACGTAGGGCTTCTCTTGTTCTCGTTGGCGCATTGATGGGTGCGACCGCGATGAGCGTCATCTACTCGGCGGTGGCGCCGGCGGAAGCCGCTGGCGCTTCGACGTACAAGGAATTGTCGATTTTCGGCGATGTCTTTGAACGTGTGCGCGCTCAGTACGTGACGCCGCCCCAGGAGGACAAGCTTATCGAAGCCGCCATCAACGGCATGCTTGCGTCGCTGGACCCGCATTCGAGCTACATGAATGCCAAGGACGCCGAAGACATGCGCACCCAGACCAAGGGTGAATTCGGCGGTCTCGGCATCGAAGTCACCATGGATAACGACATGGTGAAGGTCATCACCCCGATCGACGACACGCCCGCCGCCAAGGCCGGCGTGCTGGCCGGCGACTATATCACCGCGATCGACGGCCAGTCCGTACGCGGCCTGAAGCTGGAAGACGCCGTCGAAAAGATGCGCGGCGACGTCAAGACGCCGATCAAGCTCACCTTGATGCGCAAGGGCGTCGACAAGCCGATTGAACTGACCATCATCCGTGACGTCATCGCCGTTGCCGCCGTCAAGTCGCGCGAAGAAGGCGATGTCGGCTATCTCCGCATCATTTCCTTCACCGAAAAGACTACGCCGGACCTGGAAGCCGCGATCGCCAAGATCAAGAAGGATATCCCGGCTGACAAGCTCAAGGGCTATGTCCTCGACCTGCGCCTCAATCCGGGCGGTCTGCTCGACCAGGCGATCAACGTTGCCGACGATGTTCTGGAGCGCGGCGAAGTCGTCTCCACCCGCGGCCGCAACCCGGACGAAACCCGCCGCTTCAACGCCGGCCCGGGCGACCTGACCGACGGCAAGCCGATCATCGTTCTCATCAACGGCGGCTCGGCTTCGGCTTCGGAAATCGTCGCCGGCGCCCTGCAGGATCTGCGTCGCGCCACCATCCTCGGCACCCAGTCCTTCGGCAAGGGTTCCGTGCAGACGATCATCCCGCTCGGCGATGGCAACGGCGCGCTTCGCCTGACGACGGCGCTCTACTACACGCCATCGGGCCGCTCCATCCAGGGCACGGGCATCACGCCTGACATCAAGGTCGACGAGCCGCTTCCGGATGAACTGAAGGGCAAGATGGTGACGGAAGGCGAATCCAGCCTGCCG
Organism: Rhizobiaceae bacterium; assembly: GCA_028865845.1. Taxonomy (GTDB): domain Bacteria; phylum Pseudomonadota; class Alphaproteobacteria; order Rhizobiales; family Rhizobiaceae; genus Rhizobium. The sequence continues at coordinate 3,571 of JAGWJK010000222.1, read as the reverse complement.
GGCCACATCAAGGGCCAGAGCGAGACCGACCAGGGCTCCGGCTCGGCCGCTTACGTCCCGCCGGATCCGAAGGACGACGTCCAGCTCAACTACGCGCTCGACCTGCTGCGCGGCGTAAAGACCGATCCGTCCTTCCCGCCGAACCCGGACAAGGCCGTTTCCTCCAAGTAATGCACGGGCGCCGGGTACAACGACCCGGCGCTTTGATATCGAGAGCGAGATGATCGACTTCATCTCGCTCTAACTATTTGATCTGGCATGAATTTGTGCGGAAGGTTCGCTGTTCTTCCTGCAATCGCGCCATCGTTTATTGAGCATGCGCGATCCCGTTCAAACCTGCTTTGGATCGCGTGCCGAGGCAGACAGTTTCCCGTTTGGGGTGGATACGGACTTTGGGAACGGACTTGCATGCACCGCTGGGCCAGAACCGCGGCCCAGCCCGCAAGCGGCGGCGGCCGCCCTTCGGCCGCATTCTTGCTGGTCTCTGCCTGATCGCGATCGCGAGTTTTTCGCTCTATTCGGCGCTGCTGCGCGACAATCTGCAGAAGACGCCGCCCGCCGAAACGGCGCAGAAGACACCCACGCCGGCCCCGACGGACAATAAGCCGCCAGAGACAGCCGCCAATCAGACAAACCTGCCGCAGGTTGATCCGCAATCAGGCGCCAACACCTCGCGCATCGTCAATGGCGATGGCTCGGTCGTGACGATGTTCAGCCCGAATGCGCGCGACGGCAACGGCCCGGTGCTGATCACCGCCAATCAGGTGGGTCAGGATCCGCGCATGGCGGCGACGCCCAACGAAAGCCTGCTTGAGGATTCGCCCTTCGGCAAATTGCCGGCCACGGCGCCGAGCGGGCTGCGGCCGATGGATCAATATGCCCGCCCTTGGTCCGGCGCCCGCGGCACGCGTGTCGCCATCGTCGTCAGCGGCCTTGGCCTCAGCCAGACCGGCACGCAACGTGCCATCGAGAAACTGCCCGAGGAGATCACGCTCGCCTTTGCCGCAAGCGGCAACAGCCTGCAACGCTGGATGCAGGACGCGCGACGTGGCGGTCATGAAATCCTGATACAGGTGCCCTTCGAACCTTTCGATTATCCCGGCAACAATCCGGGGCCGGATACGCTGTTGACCTCGCAGCCGGCTGCGAAGAATGTCGAGGACCTGCACAAGGCCATGGGCAAGATCACCAACTATACCGGCGTCATGAACTATCTCGGCGGAAAATTTCTCGCAAATCCCGATGCGCTGGAGCCCGTTCTGCGCGATGTCGGCAAGCGCGGTCTGCTTTTCCTCGACGACGGCTCTTCGTCGCAGTCGAAGTCCGGCACCATCGCCAAGGCGCTCGAAGTTCCCCATGCCTTCGCCGATGTACAGCTCGACGGCGAATTGCAGGAAGATGCGATCCTGAAGAAACTGGACGATCTCGAGCGCATCGCGCGCCGCAATGGTTCGGCGATCGGCGTCGCGTCCGCCTTTGACGAAAGCATCGACGCCATCAGCAAATGGAGCCAAGACGCCGCCATGCGCGGCATCGAAATCGTCGGCGTGTCGGCACTCGCCGACGACCCGAAACATCCGTGACCTCAAGAGGACAAGATGAGCAAGACCGAATCGAATGAACAGCCCACGGTGAGGGCCGAGGATCTGCCCTATCGCCCCTGCGTCGGCATCATGGTTCTCAATCGCGACGGATTGGTCTGGGCCGGCCGCCGCATCCCGATCGGCAATTCCGAATATGACGGCTCGCCGCAGCTCTGGCAGATGCCGCAGGGCGGCATCGATCCCGGCGAGGATCCGATGGAGGCCGCCTATCGCGAACTCTATGAGGAAACCGGCATGCGCACCGTGACGCTGCTCGCCGAAGCGCACGACTGGATCAATTACGACCTGCCGCCGCAACTGATCGGCATCGGTCTCAAGGGCAAGTTCCGCGGGCAGACCCAGCGCTGGTTCGCTTTCCGCTTCGACGGCGACGAAGGAGAAATCGCCATCAACCCGCCGCCGGGCGGCCACGAGCCGGAATTCGATGCCTGGGAATGGAAGCCGATGGAGGACCTGCCCGGCCAGATCGTCGCCTTCAAGCGGGCAGTCTACGAACAGGTCGTCGCCGAATTCCGGCATCTCGCCGGCATTAGGGCCGAGGATTGACAATCCGGATACCGGGCGCAGGTGCAACCTGCGAAAAGCGGATGCGCCGTTGTCGTCAAGTGTGCGGCATTTGAGGGCAGGGCGGCGCGACTACAGTCACAGTGGGCTTCTGGAGCAATTCCAGAAAAAGTGTGCGCAGCGGTTTTCCGTCCGGAATTACGAAAAACAAGAAGATAGAGCGGTTCTCTGCTTTCGGGAAACGCTGAGCCGCCCTGAGAATTTTTCGAACCGGAATTGCATCACTTCAGGAACCGCGAGCGGCTCAGACGACGATGTCCGAACCCGAGCCACTCCGGCAGAAGATTATTCGGCGGAGTCTGCCGAATCGGCGTTGAGCTGACCGTACTTCGATTCGCCGATCTTCCCGAGCAGATCGAGCTGGGTCTCGAGGAAGTCGATATGACCTTCCTCATCCGCCAGCAGCTCTTCGAAAAGCTTCATGGAGACGTAGTCTCCGGCGGCATGACAGATGTCGCGGGATGTCTTGTAGGCGGTGCGGGCGTCATATTCGCCGGCGAGATCGGCCTCCAGCACTTCCTTGACATTCTGGCCGATGCGCAGCGGCGCCAGCGTCTGCAGGTTCGGATGGCCTTCGAGGAAGATAATTCGAGCGACGAGACGATCGGCGTGATGCATCTCTTCGATGGATTCCGCCCGCTCTTTCTTGGCAAGCTTGGTATAGCCCCAATCTTCAAGAAGCCGGTAATGGACCCAATATTGGTTGACTGCACCGAGTTCGAGAAACAGCGCCTCGTTAAGCCGCTCGATGACTTTTTTGTCGCCTTTCAATGTCCGCTCTCCTGTTTTCTTCGTGGAATTTTCTCAGGCGGGACATGAAATCAAATATTTCGGCTTCCGTCGAGTGGCGACGGGCATGATACTCTTCGGTTGTCTGTATAATGATATCAACGACATTGGGGAAGCAACCGCAGCAACGACCGCGCTTCTCCATGGCATGATAGACCTTGGCGGGGACGATAAGCTGCCAACAATCCTCATCCAGGAAGTTCGTAATGACCTCCCGGATTTCGGCGTCGGTGATATAGTTACAGCTACAAACCAGCATAAAACGCCCGGCTCATCAAACATGACATCTACTATCCTCTTATCTGCGAAAGAAGACGATCTTTGTCAAGAAAGAATCGACTTCTTTCGTTAGGCAGTTTGCATGAAGCGGTTCATATCCGTGTGAGGTAGAGTTTACCGGCATCAATGAAAATTACGCCCGCGCGGCATGACGCTCGCCGTTCCGGCGATATCCTCGCGGCCTTTTGTCGTATTCCCAGCCTGCTGCGGCACCAATCTTCCGGCCTCGACAAGATGCTTTTTCTGCCGATGGTCCATCGTCGGGCGCAGCACCTCGTCCGCCCGTTCGCTGACGCCGAAACGACGTGCCTCGCGCTGCAGGATGCCCAACGCCG
>JAGWJK010000221.1 GCA_028865845.1 Rhizobiaceae bacterium | reverse complement strand
AAGCAGCTTGCCGAAGGGGGAACGCATGACCAGCCAGAAGCAGAGCGCCGCAAGCAGGCAGGCGATGGTCGATAGGATGATGAACTGGTTGGCGCTGTCGATCGTGTAGCCGAAGATCTCCACCGCCGGGATGCCGAACAGGCCGACCGCGCCGCCCGTTGCCGATGTCCAGTTGGTGAAAATGGCGCTGGCAAAGAGCTGGATGCCAAAGGAGGTGACGACGAAATAGTCACCCGATACGCGAAGGGCCGGCAGCGTCACCAGAATATTGAGGACGATGCAGAAGATCGCGGCGACCAGCAGCGCCGGAAAGAACGGCAGGATGCCGTTCACCGTCAGCGCGCCGACCGTATAGGCGCCGACGCCAAAGACGGCGGCCTGCGAAACGGTGAAGATGCCCACGACGCCGACGAGGATGTTGGTCGACATTCCAGCGATCACGTAGATCTCTGCCAGGACGATGTAACTCAGAAGGAAGTCCATTGATCGTAATCCTGTGCGTGCTCAGCGGGCTCGGAACAGGCCTTGCGGCCGGAACAGCATGAAGACGATGAAGATGAGGAAGGTGATCGCCACGCTCCACTGCCCGTCAATGGCGAGGAGCGAGAGGTTCTGCAGCACCGCGATGCCGATCGCCGTCAGGAAGGCGCCCTTGATGCTGCCGATGCCGCCGGCAATGGTGGCGACGGTTGCCGTCAGCAGGATCAGCGTTCCGTTATAGGGCTGCAGGCCGAGGTCATAGGAATTGAAGATGCCGGCCAGGCTGACGACGGCCGAGGCGATCGCCATGACATAGACATAGACCAGCCGCGGCTTCAGCATGGTGATCGAAGCGAGGCCCGGATTGTTGGACACCGCCCTGATGCGCTTTCCGAACACCGTCTGTTGCGACATGTAGATCAAAGCCAGGACGGCGAGGATCGAGACGATGACCGTCAGCAATTGCGGAAGGGTCACCACGATCGAGCCCAGCGACATGACCGCGGAGAGCGCCTCGGACGGCTGCCGCAGGATGTTCGGCGAATAGATCATTGCGATCAGATTCTGGATGACGGCAAGAAGCCCGAGCGATGCGATGAGCGTCACGAGCTGGGAGGCCTGACGCCGCGCAAGCACCTCATAGAGCGAGAGCTGCATGGCGGCGCCGATCAGCGCGGAGATCGCCGCCGCCAGGATGATGGCCGGAATATCGGGAATTCCCACATTCAGAAGCGTCCAGACGAGATAGCCGCTCAGCGTGTAGACCCCCGCATGCGCGACATGGAAGACACGGCTGGACGAATAGACAAGACCGAAGCTGACGGCGACCAGACCGATACCGCACCCTGTTATCAGGCCGTTGATCAGCAATTGCAGGAAGAGCATGAAAATTCCCTTTGCCTCCGTCAGCTCAGTTGGCTGACGGTTCCTTCTCGATCATGGTCGAGACGCCGTTCTGAAACTCGTTTATGCCGATACCCATCTGGGCCGTGTTCGACTTGAAGACGATCGGCATGTCCTGCGTTCCGAAAGTGCCGATATCGAAGATCGCCTTCTTGAGCGACGTGCCGTCCAGCGTGCCGCCGTCCTTGGCAATCTTGCGCATCGAGGCAGCGAGAATTTCGACTGCGTTGAAGCACTGCTTGGCGTGGAAATTCATGCTCTCCCCGTATTTCGCCTTGAACTTGTCTTCGACGCCGGCCGGAACGGAATTGAGGAGCTGCGTGTGATACCAGCCATTGGCGTTCTGGTCGCCCTGGAGCGCCGGCTCGATGAAATTGCTCGTGCCGACGATGGTGAATTTCGCCTGCATCTGTTTCGTCTGCTCGGCGAGCAAGGGCGTGCCCTGCGTGATCTGGCCGAAGACGACATCCGGATTGCCGGCGGCGATCTTCAGGAGAGCCGGGCGGAAATTGGTTTCGCCGAACTGTACAGGCTCCTCGTCGATGATCTTGCCGCCTTCCTTTTCGAAAGCAGCCTTGAAATCGTCACGGCCGGAGATGCCGGGCGCGGAGTTCTCATAAAGGATAGAAGCGGTCTTCTTGCCGAGCTTCTCAAAGACGTATTTCGCAAGAACACTCGTCTCGTTCTCGACGGTCGGGATCGTGTTGACGAGATAGGGCGAGGCCTTGCCGAGCTGGTCGGCCTGGGCCGACGGATTGATGAGCAGGGTCTTCTTTCTGCTGGCGATCGGCGCGATCGCGAGCGTCGGGCCGGAGAAGCCGCTGATGATGGCGGGCACCGAATGCAGTTCCGTCAGGCGATTGAAGGCCAGCACGGCCTGATCGGGCTTCGCCTGATGATCCTCGAAGAAGACCTGCAGCGGCTGGCCATTGATGCCGCCCGAGGCGTTGACGTCATCGACGGCAAGCTCGATGCCGTGGCGCTGCTGGTTGCCGACGGCGGCTGCAACGCCGGTCAGCGATAGGATCGCGCCGATCTGCGGTGCATCCGCTGCCATGCTGCTGGTAGCAACGCCGAGCGCGAGCGCCGCGCCGAGAATAAACTTTCCTGACTTACGCATTCATTCCTCCCAAAAGACAGTCTTCTCGCGACCACATCGCCGCGATTGATTTCATGATCATGGCGTCGGCAGCGTCTTGAGGATCAGCTCACGGATTTCCCCCGTTCCTGCCGAATTGTCGGCCAGTCTGCTGCCGATCTCCGCCGTCGCCTTCTCGATTGCCTGCAGCACCGCGGCTGCGGCCCCCTCTTCGCCCAGATGCCGGAGCATCAGTGCGGCCGACCAGATCGTGGCGATCGGGTTCGCGATTCCGCGCCCGGCAATATCGGGTGCCGAACCATGGACCGGCTCGAACATCGAGGGCACGTCGCTGATGGGGTTGAGGTTTGCCGATGCGGCATAGCCGAGGCCGCCCTGAATGGCCGCGCCGATATCGGTCAGGATATCCCCGAAGAGATTGGAGGCGACGACGACGTCAAGGCTCTCGGGATGCATGATGAAGCGCGCGGCCATGGCATCGATGTGATAGCGTGTGACCGCGACGTCGGAATATTCCGCAGCCAGCTCCTCCGTCACCTCGTCCCAGAACACCATGGAATGCTTCTGCGCGTTCGACTTCGTCACCGAGGCGAGCTTGCCGCCACGCTTGCGTGCCTGCTCAAAACCGTAGCGCAGGATGCGCTCGACGCCCCGACGGGTGAATATCGACGTTTCGACCGCGACCTCATCCCCCGTGCCGCGATGCACGCGTCCGCCGGCACCGCTATATTCGCCCTCGGTATTCTCTCTTATGCAGAGAATGTCGAATTTTTCGGCACGCAGCGGGCCGAGGACGCCGGGCAGCAGCTTGTGATGGCGGGCATTCACATAGAGATCGAGCGATTTGCGGATCGGCAGCAGCAGGCCATGCAGCGAGACGTCATCCGGCACGCGCGCGGGCCAGCCGACGGCGCCCAGGAGGATGGCATCGAATCCGCGGATCTGCTCGATACCGTCTTCCGGCATCATGCGTCCGTGTCTCAGATAGTAGTCGCAGGACCAATCGAAGGACTGCAATTCGAGGGCAAAACCGAAACGGCCCGCCGCTTCCCGGAGGATGGGAAGCGTGGCGTCGATGACCTCGGTGCCGATCCCGTCTCCCGGGATAACCGCTATTCTATGAGTCTTCATCGCGCTGCTCCAACACTCGCCGGAGCGTCGGAGAGACCGCCAAGGCAGATATATTTCAGATTGAGATAGTCCTGAATCCCGTACTTGGAACCTTCGGAGCCAATGCCGGACTCCTTCACGCCGCCGAAGGGCGCGAATTCCGTCGTGACGATGCCCTCGTTGATGGCAACGATCCCGTATTTGAGACGCTCGGATACCCGCATCACCCGGCCAAGATCCTGGCTGTAGAAATATGCGGCGAGACCGAAGGGCGTGTCGTTGACAATGCGGATCGCCTCGTCTTCACGCTCGAAACTGTAGATGGCGGCCACCGGCCCGAAGATTTCTTCCTTCGACATGCGCATCGAATGGTTTGCATCGACGATCACTGTCGGCTGGAAATAGCTGAGTCCGAGGTCATGCCGATAGCCGCCAACGGTGACATTGCCGCCATTCGCCTTAGCGTCGGCGACCAGCTCCTCCACCTTCTGGACTGCGCGATCATCGACCAGCGGGCCCTGAACCACACCGGCCTCGAGCGGTGAGCCGACCTTCAGCGCCGCCACGGCGGCCGAGAATTTCTCGACGAAATGATCATAGACGCCAGCCTGGACGTAGAAGCGGTTGGTGCAGACGCAGGTCTGGCCCGCATTGCGGAACTTGGCAGCGATCGCTCCCTCTACGGCGCTGTCGATATCCGCATCGTCGAAAACAAGGAAAGGCGCATTGCCGCCGAGCTCGAGCGATACCTTCTTCACCGTATCGGCGGCCTGCTTCATCAGCAGCTTGCCGACGGGGGTCGAGCCTGTGAAGGTAATCTTGCTGACGAGCGGGCTGGAGGTCAGCTCGCCGCCGATCTGCTGCGCATCGCCGGTGACGATGTTGATGACGCCAGCGGGAAAGCCGACCTCTTCCGCCAGCACCGCCCATGCCAACGCCGAATAGGGCGTCTGCGGCGCGGGCTTTGCAACAACCGTGCAGCCTGCTGCGAGGGCGGGGCCGAATTTTCGAGCAAGCATGGACGATGGGAAGTTCCATGGCGTGATCGCGCCGACCACGCCGACCGGCTCCTTGGTGACCAGCAGACGCCTTCCCGGCCAGGGAGACGGGATGATATCGCCATAGACGCGCGTCGCTTCCTCGGCAAACCAGTGCAGATAACCGGCCGCGATGGTGATCTCGCCGCGTGCCTCGGCCAGCGGCTTGCCCTGCTCACGGGTGAGCAGTTCGGCGAGCGCATCGCGATTGGCAAGGGCGGCGTCCGCGAGCGCGCGGATCAGCTTCGACCGCTCCTGCGCCGTCGTCTTGCCCCAGCTTTCGAAGCACTTGGAAGCCGCCTCGATGGCCTGGCGTGCCTCCGCCGTTCCTGAATGGGGAACCGTGCCGAGCTTTTCGCCCGTGGACGGGTTGGTGATGGCAACGGTTTCGCCAGACCGGGCGGCAACCCATTGTCCGTCGATATAATTGGCTTCGCGCAGAAACTCTTTCCACGTTCTCATGATGCAGGCTTGCTCCTAGAAAAATCGATCCCCGACAGGAATGCGTCGATCTCTCCGCTCACCAGTTCCGGTGCCTGGAGAGACATGAAATGCCCGCTGTCGAGGACAGTAAAACGTCGGTTGCGAATATTTGCCGTTGCGGCATCGACCGTCTGCGGCGGCCGGTCTAGATCGTGCCGGCCGGCGAGGACGAGCGCCGGACAGGCAACGGCTGCCATGGCCGCGTCGAGGTCGATTGCGGCCAGCAGCCGGGTATAGGCGGAGATCGCGAAGGGATCTGTCGCCAGACGGCGCAGGCGAACATTCTCGAAACGCTCGCCATCGGTGCGCATGACCGGCGGGAAGGAGGTCATCAGCCTGGCATCGGTCGTCGGGCGAACACCGTAGCGCTCAACCTCGGCGGCCCGCTCGATCGCCGCCGCCTTGCGCTCCGGCGGCAGGCCTGTAGCCGCCGACATCAGAACCAAGGCGGCAACCCGCTCGGGATGCGTGGCGGCAAAAGCCAGAGCAACGGATGCGCCAAGGGCCGAACCGGCGAGCGCGACCCGGCCCTGGATATCGAGCCGATCGAGGAGCGCAGCAAGATCGGCCACAAGCTGATCCATCTCCAATGGCGCGGTCGTCCGCTCCGACAGGCCGCAATTGCGCTGGTCGTAGCGCAGCACGCGGAAATGCGGCTCCAGCAGCTGCGCCACCTCGTCAAAGCTCTCGACGGAGCCGCCCATTTCGTGGACCAGCACAAGCACGCGCTCGCCTTCGCCCGAAAGGGCATAGCGCAGCGAGACGCCATTGGCTTCTATCCAGGCGGATTTGGTCATCGCACGGACCTCGCCTCAGGCTGGAATGCGAAGCGGCCTTCGCCTGCCCGGCGGATATAGCCGCAATGCGGAACGCCGAAATGGCAGGGCATGATCAGCGCTTGCCGATCGGCGGCCGTTTCCAGGAACCGCGCGCGAGTTTCGATCGCAAGCTCCGGGATCATGCAGAAGGCCGTGTTGATATCGGGCAGCAGGATTTGGATCGGGCTGTGGAAGATGTCGGCGCAAAAGATACCTTCTTCGCCCTTGGATCGCATGCTAAGCGAGATCTGTCCCGGCGTGTGGCCAGGGACCGGCGCAATGTCGAGCAGGTCGGCGATCCGTCCCTCGTCGCCGACGAGGTCCAGCATGCCTGCGGCAAGGATCGGCAAGACGCTGTCTTCGAAGGAGCCGGCACTCGCCTGCCTGTTGCCGCCCTGATACTGCGCGTCGAAGAAATCGAAATCCGTCTTCGGCATGTAGTAGCGCGCATTCGGGAAGGTCGGTTTCCATTCGCCGTCTATCAGTCGGGTGTTCCAGCCGACGTGATCGGAGTGAAGATGCGTGTTGACGACATGGGTCACGGCATCGAAGGACACGCCGGCGGCCGCAATCCATTCCGGCACCAGCGTGTTCAGCATATTCATGCGCGCTGCCGGCCGCTTCTTGTGATTGCCGACGCCGGTATCGATGACGACGACATTCTTGCCCGCCTGCACGATCCAGATCTGAATGGCGATCACGAAGCGATTGACGAGCGGCACATATTGCGACGGTCCTAGCGCTTCGACCTGCTGGGACAGCCGTTCGGGCGAGAGGGACGGAAACACGACGGCGGGATCATGTGTCGGCCCGAAATATTCAATGACATTCGTCACCTTCACGTCGCCGATCATCCTGCTGTGCATCATGTTCCATTCCTCCCCGTCAGCAGCGAGACGCCCGTCGTCCGGATCCGCCTCGCCCGTGGCTCAAGGTCCGCCTTGATTTCAAAGTCCGAGAAGCTTGCGGGCATCTGCGACCGTGGCAAGGTCGATATTGAACTCCCAGAGAATGCGTTTGATCTTTTCCACTTGT
>JAGWJK010000220.1 GCA_028865845.1 Rhizobiaceae bacterium | reverse complement strand
GGCCCGTCCGATTTGCCGACCCGGTTTGGCGGTGGCGCCAGGGCCGTCACGAGATCTTCGAAGTCCAATCCAGCCTCCCCGGCAGAATCAGCAGGCGCTGGTCACCCGCCATTGACATAGGCTTATAACCGTCCATATTTGCCCGGTAAAGGAGGCCCTGTCATGTTTGCCTACAGCCCCGAGAAATTTGCGTCGCTCTATGCGTCCGAGCTAGGTCAGCGCGTCTGGGCCTTCCTCACGCGGGACGACAACGTCGCCCGCCTCGAAACCGCGTCTCAATTGAGCAAGCCCGCCGTAGAAGGCATCGAGGAAGAACTCCTCGCCGAGTTCCGCGAAGAGGTCCTGGCCGACCGGGTCAAGCAGATGGTCGGCCATATGGTGCGGCAGATCCTGGAGCAACGCGATTGGGTGCTCGACCAGACCGACGTAAAGGTCCAGTCCGTGCCCTTCAGCAAGGCGGCGCGCTACCGCCGGCCCGACTGGTTCACCTTTCACGCTTTCCGCAACAGCAGCGACCCGCGCGATGTCGTCATTACCGACCGGCGGCAGAACCCGACGCTTCCCGCAGGAGCGCGCTGGACCTTCTACGCGACCTTCGCCAGCCCGCTGAAGGCTGCCGTGGCTTTCGGCGTCCACGACACCAAGCAGCTCCGCCAGCAGGTCCACGCTCACGGCTATCACCGAGTGCAGATCCCGCGGATGTTGCGCCGGGCATGAGGTTAACCGACGATGAGCGACCTTTTCGACGTTGACGGCGCCAATCTCGATCTCGGCTTTGAGAACCTGAAGGTCGCGGAGTTTCCGATCGAGCAGCAGCTTCGCGCGCTGCTGCAGGAGATGTGGACGCGCTACGAGCCCTATGCCGATCCCGACTTCCGCCAGGGCTTCGCGCGCGACGTCGATGGGCGCTTCTGGGAAATGTATCTGGGCTGCACGCTGATCGAGGCGGGGCGAACCTTGTTGCCTGTCGCCGATCGTCAGCGCGACGGCGGCCAGCCAGACCTGTGCGTTCTTGAAGGCGAGCGCCGCATTTGGATCGAGGCCATCACCCCCGACGAAGGCGCGCCTGGTCCTGACCAGATCGTGCGCCCCGTGCCGATCAACGAGGGTGGCGGCCTTGTCGCTGCGCCGATCCGTCAGGCGCAGCTCCGGACCTCCGGGGCGTTCTGGACCAAGGCGCGGAAGATCAGTCGCTACATCGAACAGGGCGTAATCGCGCCGGAAGACACTCGCATCATCGCGATCAGCGCCAGCCGCTTCGGCGTCTATGTCGCCGAACAGCCCTTGCCGCTCATCATGACGACGCTGTTCCCGATCGGCGACGCCTTCATCACCATCGACCGTGACACCGGCGATGTTCTCGAAGAAGGCTTCCATGCCGCGCCGTTGATCCAGCGCGACCGCAATCCGATCCCGCGCACGGCCTTCCTCGACGAACGCTTCGCCGATATCTCGGGCGTGATCTGGTCGCGGGTCGGCCTTGGCAATCTCTCGCGACAGGTCCGGCCGATCACCTATGTCCACAATCCCTTGGCGCAGGTTCCATTGCCCACGAACTGGGGCGTCTGGGATCGCGAGTTCGTGACGGCCCGGCAGGGCGACGGATGGGAGTCCAACGATATTCTCGCTCCGGCGGCCGCGGCGGAGGCGTCATGATGATGGAGTCGTATGCACGCATCTGCCGCCTGCAACATCATGAGGCCGGCCATGGCCTCAACCGATGAGCCGCGACTGATCACGCCGATCTGCCAGCGCCAGTTCGAGCTCTATGCGCTGTCGCTCGAACGCGGTCCTAATTTCGACCCTGCCCATATCTTCAGCGCCTATCAGGCAGGGCGAGGCAGCACGAGCGGCTGCATCCTTGTTGATCCGGAGCAAGGAACCTTCTCCAGCCTTGCTTTACGCCGGCGTGTCGATCACCGCTGGGTCAAGGTCGATGAATACGGCCCCTATTCCACCCCTGAGGCCGCGCTGGACCGGCTCAGCATCGCCATGCGCGCCGGCGATCCACCGGAGCCTTTGCCGCCGGGCGCCAAGCGCCGCCCGCTCTTGCTGAAATCTGGGCCGCGCGGGACATCCCCCGAATTCGATCTGCTGACGACCACGATCAGCCATCTGCCGGCGCTCATGGCGATCGGCGAATCTTATCTCGCGCTTCCCAATCCCGATGCAAATTTCGTCCCAGATTTTCAGACCAACAACTTCGCCTCCCGGCTGTTCGAGCTCTACCTTCTCGCCTGCTTTCGCGAGCAGGGCCTGAGCGTCCGGCAAGACCATGTCTCGCCCGACTTCGAAATCGAGAAGGATGGCGACGTATGCTGGATCGAGGCGGTAACAGCGAATTCCGAGACGCCCCGCGCCGGCGGAATCGGCGATTGGGTGCATGCGCCGGAGGATCGCAACGAACGCCTTACAGGAGGCCCAGCCGAACGCTTCGCCAAGACGCTGCGGGGCAAGCTACAGCGCAACTATCATGAGATGGACCATGTACGGGGTCAGCCCTTTGCCCTCGCATTGGCGGACTTCCATGAGTCCGGTTCGATGGTCTGGAGCCGTGAGGCACTGCCCACCTACCTCTATGGGCTGCGCGCCGACGTCCAAGGGGAAGGAGCGGAGCGCCGCGCAGTCGGGACACCAATCGCCAACCTCACGGGCAAGTACGGCATCCCGGCGGGGCTCTTCCGTGATCCGGGCTTCGCCCATCTGTCAGCCGTCATCTTCAGCAATGCGGCCACCCTCGCCAAGTTCAACCGGATGGGTTTCCTAGCCGGCTGGCGCCCGCCCGGCCTGACAATGATCCGGCGCGGTATTCTCTTTGACCGAACCCCGGGAGCGCTGGAGCCGATCGACTTCGAACTGTCGGTCGCCAGCGACGAATATGAGGCGCTCTGGCCCTGGGGCGAAGCTTGGTGCCAGGAGTTGGAGGTGTTCCACAATCCGCTGGCTGCTCACCCCATCCCGTTCGATCTCATCCCTGGCGCCACCCACTGGTTCGAAAGCGACGGCGACATCGAGTGCAACACCATCTGGGCGAACTCGGTCCTTTCATCGGTCACCCACCTGCATATGACCGCGGCTTGAGGAAAGGGGTCAGTCCAAGCATCAGAAGACCGACCGCCACGAGAACCCAAAGAGGGATCGAAAAATTACCGGTTAAATCCCTCAATAGCCCGACAGAGAAAGGACCGGCGGCAGCGATCACATAGCCGATCGTCAACACGAAAGCGCTCCACGCAGTGGCATCTTCAGGATTATCCGCGTTGTCGAGCGGCAGCGTCATGCCGAGCGTAAAACCGCCAGCGATGCCGAACGCGATCAGGAGAACCGCCAGATGGGGAGCCAGAAGCGGCGCGAAGGCGAGCAGGACGAGCCCTACGAGCATCACCATAGCCCAGATCGCCAATGGAATACGACGATCGATCTTTCGGCTTAGCGCGCCAGCCAGCGGCGTGGCGACAATGAAGGCGCCGGTATAGGTAGCAAGGGTCAGGCCAGCCCTGGTCTCGTCAAACCCATGCTCCCTGTAGATCGTCGCCATCCAGGACAGGCATGCGTAGAAGAGAAAATTATCACAGGCAAAGAACAGTCCGATCAGCCAAGCAAGACCGACCCGGAACGGGAGTGGTCGCCGGTTCGGGTTGGAACGAGTCGGCGGCGCGAGCCTCTCCTTCCGCTCGATGAACAGCCACACCAATACGGCCACGGCTGCCAGCAGGCTCCAGATACCCACGCCAACACGCCAGCTTCCGGAAAACGCGGAGATAGGCCCGGATAGGCCGGCCGACATCATGCTGCCGACGCCGAGCGACGTAGCGTAGATGCTCGTGAGGAGTGCGGCTCGCCCCGGGAAACTCGCTTTGATGAAGCCGCCCACAAGCGCACCGGATATGGCGATGCCCGCGCCGACGCCCACAGTCGTAATAAGCAACGTCGAAGTTGTGTGGACAAAGGCGCGTGCCAGGATCGCGAGGGTGAGCACAACGAGCGCAGCGAGCACCAGGCGATTGCGGCCGAAGCGCTGGGCAAGCCATGGCGTCGGCAACGCAAGCAAGCCCATGAGCAAGTCCGGGACCGCAATCAGAAGCGATCCGCCCGCATGGGAAAGGCCAAATTCCGACCGGATCGCCGGCAGGAGAGGCCCCACCGACACGAGACCCGGCCTCAATGAGATCGCCACCAGGACAATACAGATAGAGGTCGCCACGAAGGAGAGGCCGGCTCCCTGTGCAGATAGCTGACCGGCCGACGGGTCGACCGAGTCCGCCGGCGAGAGCGAAACCGGGACAGTTTGGAGCGGACTCATCGTATCGAGATCCTTCACTGGGATCCTCCGTCAACGCCGGTGTGCCGGCGCATGCTGTGATTGACGTGAGCGTTCAGGGATCCGGGGCGGGAGTTGGCGATGGCAATGAAGGTGCAAACCCCGCCCCGGCTCTGAAAGCGACGGCCTTAGACGTCGAAGGTCAGCGGCTCGCCCTTGTTGAAGGACGTCAGCCGATCGGCGAGGCCGAAATGCGCGAACACGCCCGCGAGATCGTCCTGGCTCTCCTTGAGGTGTCCCCAGCCTTCGTTGTGCACCGACACGAGAGCCGCCTTGGGAAAGGCGTTGGCTGTCTCCAGCGCGTCTTCGCTGCCCATCGTCATGTGGTAGCGGCCACGCGGCTCCGCCGCGCCCGTGTACATCACCACCACCTTGGGAGAGAACCGGCTGGCGACCTCCGCGGTGCCTTCGAACCAGAGCGTGTCGCCGGTGATGTAGACGAGATCGCCCGGCTGTTCGACGCCCAGCGCGAAGCCGACGACATCGCCCGCATCCACACCGACCGGACCATGCCGGGCAGGCGTCGCGGTGACGAACAGCTTCTTGCCGTTGCGGCCTTCAAAGACGCGTGTCTCGAACGGCGCCATGCCGATGGCATTGCCGCCCAGCCGCTCGGCGCCCGAGTTGGTCGTGTAAGTCACCCCGACGCTCGGCAGCAAGGCGCGGCCGGAATTGTCGAGATTGTCAAAGTGATGATCGTGGCTCAGCAGTACGGCGTCGAGAGCGCCAATTTCTTCGACGGGCACAGCCGGCCCGGAAGTCTTGCGATGCTTCACCGGGCTGTGAGGCCCCTGATATTCGCCCGGCGGGTCGAAGGTCGGGTCGGTCAGCAGACGCAGGCCATCATATTCGATCAGAACGGTGGGGCCACCGACGAGGGTCAGCTTGAGATTGGAAGTAGACATGGAGGGCTCCTTGTGAGGTTGCCCAATTGAATTAGGCCTATAGCGTCCGGTTCGAAATTGTCTAAAGTCGAGCAATGACTGAGCAAAAAAGAACAGGCCTCGATTGGGAAGACGTCCGAGTCTTCATTGCGCTAGCCCGACACGGGAGCATGTCGGCCGCTGCGCGCGCGTTGGGGATCAACCACGTCACCGTCTCCAGGCGAATCGCAGCCCTTGAGGAGGTGCTCGGCGAGCGCCTGGTAGAGCGAAGGCCCGACGGATATGTGCTGACGCCGGCTGGCACCAGAGCGCTCGGCCCCGCCAACGGAATGGAAAGCTCCGCGGCCATCCTCAGCCGCGGCGGAGGCGAAGGCGGACCGGGCGGCCTCGTCCGCATCAACGCGCCGCCAACCCTGAGTCAGGCGTTCCTGGTCGAGCGCCTGGCCGCACTCGTCGTCGACCTGCCGGCACTCGACATCGACGTGGCGACGGATTTCCGATCGGTCAGCCTCGAGCGCCGCGAGACCGATATCGCAATAAGGCTCGCGCGCCCGCAGGATGGCGACGTGATCGCCAAGCACCTCATTACTATGGAATTTGGCTTCTTCGGCAGCCCATCCTACTGTCGCGCCATCGCCGAAGGCGGCGAACCTGCCTTCGTCGGATTCGACGAGGCAAACGCCTATCTGCCCGAAGCCGCCTGGCTGACGCGCAGCTTCCCGCGCTCACGCATGTCCTTCCGGAGCAGCGGTCAGATATCCCAAGCCGCTACTGCGCGAACCGGCGCCGGTCTCGCCCTCCTCCCCAATTTCCTTGGGCTCAGCGACCCACGCCTCCAGAGATGCGAACTCGACGTGGTCCCCCCGTCACGGGAGGTCTGGATGGTCATGCGTCGCCAGGATCGGACTGATGTCTCGATCCGAAAGGTCGCCGACTACATAGAGAATCTATTTTCAGCGGAGCGGCACCTCTTCGGGCCAACCGAGATTTCGCCGCCCATCGACCGCGCCTCAACCTAGGCCCATTCCGGCCAAGGCAAACCTCGCTTCTCGGAGTGAAGACGTCACTCGCCGGAAATTCGCTGATAGGTCTTGGCAACGATGCGCCAGCCCTTTTCGAGGCGGATCAGCGTGAGATAGTCGATGAAGACGAGCTGATTGATCCTCATCTTGAGCTTGAGAAGCGCCTGGGTGGGCGTGGAAAGGTCGATCGAAATCAGCTCATCCTCGCGCGGCGCATTGGTGGAACTGGGCGAGACGCGACCGCGAAGGACGTCCTTGTACTGCTCTACGGAGCGATAAACGAGATCGTTGCCATCGAGCGTGCAGAGGCGCGCGTCCTTCTCGAAAATACCATCGACCATGTCGGCATCGCACGCATAGAGCATGTCCAGATAATATTGGGCTGCGTCAGCCAGTTCGTGAAAACGGGCGGAAGCAAGCTGAGGTGTGACGGTCATCGTGTTTCTCCTGAATCTCGGCCGGTCGGCGATCACCGCCGTCATGTCTTTGAACAAAGGCTCGCGAACGGGCGTCGACGGCTAACTCGGCCATCGCGCCAGAGCGCTCGCGAGATCACTGCGCCGCGGCACCCGCGTTCCCGGCGCGCAGGCTGCGACCGAGGAAGTCCTGGATCAGCGAGGCCATCTCATCGACCTTCTCGTCGAGAGCAAAATGCCCAGCGTCGAGCACATGGATTTCCGCGTCAGGGACGTCCCGCTTATAGGCGAGCGCGCCAGGCGTGATGAACGATTGATCGTAGCGCCCCCACATCACCAGCGTCG
>JAGWJK010000219.1 GCA_028865845.1 Rhizobiaceae bacterium | reverse complement strand
CGGATGGCCTGGGCGGACTTGCGCGCAGCCTCGGCATTCGCTCGGATCATGACCGACGCGGTCGGTTTCTGATCGGCTTTGCGGAAATTGCCGACGTCCTGCATGACGAGATGGACGCGGGCAGCCGAGATGCCGGAGATCGAGGTGATCGTGCGGGCGATTTCGCCTTCCAGTGCACGTACCCTGGTGACTTCCTGCATGAACGAGGTGAGGCCGAGCGAACCGACATTGTCGAAGAGTTCGTAACCGGCATTGTTGCTGTTGGGTAGGCCGCGTTCGGCCAGCAGCAGGCGTGCCTTGCCGGTCATGCCGGCCGGCACCGTAACGCTCGTCCCGTCCGTGCCAACCTGGAAATTGATGTTGGCCTCGGCCAGCGCGATGCTGATCTGGTTCAAATCCGTTGCATCCAGGCCGACATAGAGCGTTTCCTGGGCAGGTTTATTGACGTACAGAGCTGCAAACAGGATCAGCGCCATGGAAACGACGCCCACGCCCGCTAAAACAAGCAGGCGTGTCCTCCCGAGATTCTGCAGATTCCTAAATAGAGGAAGTAATTGATTTAACAGATTCATTCTGTTCTCGCACGATTCGTCAAAGTCCTGATGGCTTTGTGCCCTGCAGCGAAGATAGAAACCGAAACTTGTGCGAGCGTTTCGTCAGGGCAAGCGAGAGAGAAAAGTCGGGAGGTCAGCTGAGGGGAAATTGAGGAAAATTTCGCCGGCCATCATGCGCCGGAGGCGTCAAGAAAAATAGAAATCAATCAAAAGAAATCAAAATCACCGGCAGCCTTAGCGAGCGGCTGGGAATATCCGCCACTGATACCGCCGGCGAGAGCCTTCTGCATTTCGGCAAGCTTGACCAGGCTCAGCGCCGTCGCGACATCAACCATCCAGCCATCGGGCATGCCGCTGGTGATGGTGTCGATGAAGTCGGCGATGCCGCGTGTCTTCTGGACGGCCAGATCGATACCCTGCATTACCTTCATGGAATCCGGGTGGTCGAGCACGTTGAGGCCGCTGAGGTCAAGCAGCTGCGGTTCGATGCGCTCGATCAGGTAGGCCACGTCATGCAGCTCCTGGACGATGCGCAAAAGGATAGCGGGGAGCGCCTCCGGGATAGCGGATGGTTCGGCCCGCGGGATGGTATTCATCAGATAGTCCTCGCTCATCAGAAGAATTCGATCGTGTTGTCGGCGGGCTTCGGGGCTGCAACGGGGCGCTGTTCCAGAGCCACGGTCTTCTGCGTTTCGGCGCCGGTCAGCGGGTATTGCCGGGCGCGACCGGAGATCGGCCAATATTCGATCTTGCGTCCGTGCTCGCCGCCGGTGCTGGAGCCGACGACCGGAATGCCTTCGTCGCGCAGAAACTGCACGGCGAAAGCCGCATTCTGTTCGCCGACGTTGGAGAAAGTGGCGATCGTCTTGGCACCGCCGAAAATCTTCGCCTCCAGCCGATCGCGACGCGCACCCTTCTTCAGGAGGCCGTTGATCAGAAGCTCCATCAGATGCACGCCGTAGCGCGTCGCGTCACCGCCGGTCATCGGCGATGCCGACGTGCCCGGCAGCAGGAAATGGTTCATGCCGCCGACACCGGCGACAGGATCACGCAGGCATGCAGCCACGCACGAGCCGAGAATGGTCGACAGCACCACATCCGGGTCGCTGATGACCTTGTACTCGCCCTGAATGATGTGCACTCGGCGGGCAGCACTCTCGACGGTCATTTCAATGCTCCGAACACGGCCTCGATTGCCGCTTTCATCTTTTCAATGGTGAAGGGCTTGGCAAGAACGTTGTTGGCACCGAGCTGGGCGGCCTTCTGCACGAGAGCACGATCGCCCTGCGCCGTCAGAATGATGAAGGCCGCTTTCTTGGTCGTCGGGTTGGTACGCACGGCCTGCAGAAGGCCGATGCCGTCCATCTTTGGCATGTTGAAATCGGAGATCACCAGATGATGGGGCTGCTGTTCCATGATCTTCATGCCCTGCTCGCCGTCGCCGGCAGCAGTGATCTGCTTGAAGCCCAGTTGTGTCAGCGCATCGCTCAACAAGAGACGGCTGGTCACCTGATCGTCCACGATCAGAACTTTGATTTTCTCCGCTAGAGACATTATTCGCTCCCTTCCTTTCGGGCGGCTGTTACTTTCAATATTTCATCGCCGATGGCGTTCAGAGGAAACTGCTGCTCGACTGCGCCGAGTTCGTAGGCGACCCTCGGCATTCCGTAGACCACGCACGTCTTTTCGTTCTGGCCGATCGTTCGCGCGCCGGCATGACGCATCTTGAGAAGACCGGCGGCGCCGTCACGGCCCATACCGGTCAGGATCACGCCGACCGCATTGCGTCCGGCGAGTTCGGCTACGGAATCAAAGAGCACATCGACCGAAGGACGATGGCCGTTCACCGGATCGCGCTCGATCAGGCGGCACTGCGGCGCCGAAACGTTGGCGATCTGCATGTGCCGGTCGCCACCGGGCGCCAGATAGATCTTGCCGATCTCGAGGCGGGCGCCATCGGTCGCTTCCTGCACCACGGGAGCACAGAGGCGGTTGAGACGCTCGGCGAAGCTCTTGGTGAAGCTCGGCGGCATGTGCTGGGTAATGACTGTCGGCGGGCAATTGGCCGGGAATTTCTGCAGCACCGCGATCAGCGCCTCGACGCCGCCGGTGGACGAGCCGATGGCGACGATCTTGCGGCCGACACGGAAATCGGCGACGGCGGGCGGTGCGACGTGGGTGGCGGCGGGCTTCAGGAACTGCCGCTGCGAACGGGCGGCAGCCTTCACCTTTTCGGCGAGATCGCCGAACGGACGCGGTTCGCCGGGCGCGGGCTTGCCGACGCAATCGAAAGCGCCGATTTCCAATGCCGCCAGCGTCGCCTCGGCGCCGCGATGCGTCATGGTCGAAACCATGATGACGGGCATCGGGCGGAGCGTCATGATCTTCTCGAGGAAATCGAGGCCGTTCATGTTCGGCATCTCGATGTCGAGTGTCAGGACATCCGGATTGAGCGCCTTGATCGCCGCACGAGCTTCCATGGCATCGCCGGCCTGGCCGATGACGTCGACTTCCGGATCCGAGCGCAGCACGGCGGTGATCAGTCCGCGCATGGTCGGCGAGTCATCGACAACGAGGACGCGGGCTTGTGCGCTCATGCTTTTTTCCCCGCAGCTTTGCCAAGATGGCGGTAGGTAGTGATGCCGATATTGTCGAAGACATGCTTGGCGTCGCCGGAGACGCGTTCCGAATGGCCGATATAGAGATGACCGTTCTCCGGCAGCAAGCCGGCGAAACGCGTCCAGATCTTCATCTGCGTCGGCTCGTCGAAATAGATGACGACGTTGCGGCAGAAGATGACATCGAACGTCCCCTTGAACGGCCATTGAGCCATCAGGTTCAGCTCGTTGAAAGTGATCAGCCGCTTGACGCGGTCGTCGACCTGGAACTTGCGGCGTCCCTGGATCTCGACCTCGTGGAACCATTGCTTGCGCATGGCAGGCGTCACGGTTTCGAGCGATGCCTCGTCATAAGCGCCGGCGCGGGCAAGGCTGAGGATTTTCGGGTCGATATCCGTCGCCAGGATCCTGAAATCGAGATCCGCCGCATTCGGCAGCACCGAAAGGACCGTCAGAGCGATCGAATAGGGCTCCTGTCCGTCGGAGCAGGCAGCCGACCAGATGCGCACACGACCGCCGTTCTTGGCACGCGTCACCAGTCCGGGCAGAACCTCGTCGCGAAGATGGTCGAAGTGATGGTTTTCGCGGAAGAAGCGGGTGAAATTCGTCGTCAGGTGCGACAGCATTTCACGCCGCGCTGCAGCGCCTGCGGGCGACGACACGAGCGAACAGTACTCGCGAAACCCCCTGAGCCCGAGCGCGCGAATATGCTTCGAGAGGCGGGAATAGACCAACGAAGCCTTGCTCTCGTTGAGGGCTATCCCTGCATCCGAATAGATCATGGCGGCGATTTCCGTCAGATCGCGTCGCGTCAACGGATATTCTCCGTTCGCGAGCACTTCGTCCGGGGATTGCCTGAGCTCTGTCGCTCCGATCACACTCATGCAGCTTCGCTTTCGGTATCGGGGAATATGGCTTCAAGTTCGATCAGGCAGATCATGCGGCGGTCGATCGCAAGGATGCCGCGGGCAAACTGCCGCTCCTGATCGGATGTGATTTCCGGCGTCGGCTGGATATTATCGTCTGTAACGGTGAGTATGTCCGACACCGCGTCGACCAGGAGACCGACGACCTTGCGCTTGACCTGCGCAACGATGATGACGTGCCTCGCCGTCGGCTCGGCACGTTTCATGCCGAGCCTTGCGGCGAGATCGACGATGGGCAGGACCGCGCCGCGCAGGTTGATGACGCCGAGCACATGCGGGGGTGCATGCGGCATCGCCGTTGCCGGTGTCCAGCCACGGATTTCGCGGATCGACATGACGTCGACGCAGAACTCCTGATCGCCGATGCGGAAGGCGATCAGCTCACGGGCACCCTGGGCAAGATTTTTCACGGCGTAGGACATAGGCTCAACCCACTGCTGCGTAGGACATTTCAGGCTTCAGCGGCTGACCGCGGGACGCGGCGACCACTGCATCGACATCGAGAATGAGGGCCACGCGACCGTCGCCGAGAATGGTGGCGGCTGCGATACCGGGCACATGCGTGTAGTTCGCTTCGAGGCTCTTGATGACCACCTGACGCTGACCCTGGATGGCGTCGACCATCAGGGCGCGCTGGCCGCCGCCTTCCGATTCCACCAGCAGCGCAACGCCGTCGACCGGGTTGGCCTGGATGGCACGGAAGTTCAGGATGCGGCCGACATCGACCAGCGGGCAGAAGCTGTTGCGGATCGAGATCAGGCGATGGTTGGCGCCGAAGGAATGGATCGCGGCGGCTTCCGGCTGCAAGGTTTCGACGATGGCCGTCAGCGGCACGACCAAGGTCTGGCCGGCAACCGTCACCACCATGCCGTCGAGGACGGCGAGCGTCAGCGGCAGGCTCATCGTAAAGACAGAACCCTGCCCCGGCTTGGAGCTGATGTTGATGCGACCGCCGAGGGCCTGGATCGAGCGCTTGACAACGTCCATGCCGACGCCGCGGCCGGAGATGTCGGAGATCTTGTCGGCCGTCGAGAAGCCCGGCAGGAAGATCAGGTTGTCGATTTCCTCGTCCGAAAGATTGGCATCGGCTGGGATCAGGTCGTTGTCGATCGCCTTCTGGCGGACCTTTTCGCGATTGATGCCCGCGCCATCGTCGGCGAGTTCGATCAGGATGCGGCCGGAGCGGTGTTTCGCCGTCAGGCGGACCGTACCTTCGGGGTTCTTGCCGAGCGCGGTGCGCTTTTCCGGGGTTTCGACGCCGTGGTCGACGGCGTTACGGATCATGTGGGTCAGCGGCTCGGCGAGCTTGTCGATGACCGTCTTGTCGACTTCGGTGTTTTCACCTTCGGTAACCAAACGGATCGACTTGCCGGTCATGTCTGCGATTTCGCGGACGATACGCGACATGCGCTGGAAGACGGGCTTCACCGGCTGCGCGCGGATGGCCATGACGCTGTCCTGGATCTCGCGGGTGAGCTGCTGCAGCTCTTCGAGGCCCATATTGATCGACGAGGCGCCGTTATTGTCGTTTTCGATGACGCTCTGCGAGAGCATCGCCTGGTTGATGACCAATTCGCCGACGAGGTTGATCAGACGGTCGACGCGGTCGAGATCGACGCGGATCGTCTG
This sequence comes from Rhizobiaceae bacterium, assembly GCA_028865845.1. GTDB lineage: Bacteria > Pseudomonadota > Alphaproteobacteria > Rhizobiales > Rhizobiaceae > Rhizobium. The sequence goes on along the minus strand of JAGWJK010000219.1, from coordinate 1,268 downwards.
ACCGGCGCTCGCAGCCGCATTGTTCTGCGCGGCGGCGTTGGCGGCAGCGGCTGCTGCGGCAGCGGCTGCAGCTTCCTTCTTTTCGACGCGGGCGGCAGCCGAGGCAAGCTGGGTGACGTTGCTTGCGACTTCGGCGGCAGCAACGGCGGCCGCGACTTCATGCTTCGGCGATGCTTCGGCCACTTCGACAACAGGCTCGGCAACGTCGCCGTCGAGAATGGAAAGGTCGAACGGAACGGGGACCATCGGCAGCTCTTCGTCGGAGCTTTCAGACGCCGCGTCTTCGATCGCCCGGATGTCGAGTTCGCAATCCCACTCGGCGAATTCGAAAACGGTACGGACCGCGTCTTCACCCTTGTCAGTCTTGATGGAGATCGTCCATTTGAAATAGGCGCCCTCGGGGTCGAGCTGGTCAAGGCCCGGCAGACTATCCATGTTGCAATGGATGCTCATCTCGCCGACGCGCGAGAGATCGCGCAGCAGCAGCGTGGCGTCGTTGCCCTTGGCGTAGAGATCGGATCGCGGCTTGAAGCTGATTTCGTATTCCGGCATCGCGATAGGGAGTTCGCTACCGCCAAAATCATCATCGAAGCTGAAGGGGATCGGCTGGAAACCGCTATCGTCCGTGGGAACAGGCGCTGGTGCGGCCTTGGCTGGAGCCGGTGCCGCAGCTTTCGGCTTGGGCGCCTCTGCGACGGCCGAAGCCGATGGCAGTTCGCCATGGGCCAGCGCTTCCAGTTCCTTAACCAGGCCCTTGCTGCGGGCCTGATCGACGCTGCCGCCATCGCGGGCGGCGTTGGTGAGGTCGGCCAGTACGTCGGCCGCCTTGAGCATGACCTTCAGGACGTCCTGGGTCGGCTCGAGCTTATTGGATCTTACGCAATCGAGCGTGGTCTCGAAGACGTGGGCAAAAGAGACCAGGTCGTCCAGACCAAAGGCTCCTGCTCCGCCCTTGATGGAATGAACGGCACGGAAGACGGCGTTGACGGTTTCCGGATCGCGGTCGCCATCATTCATTTTCAGGAGACCCGATTCCAGTTCGGCGAGCTGCTCCTCGCACTCCTGGAAGAAAATCTCTTTGATTTCGTTCATATCCATAGGAACAGATCCTGTTTAAGCGGTTACACGCTCGATGGCATCGATCAGCTTGGCGGGATCGAAGGGCTTCACGATCCAACCTGTCGCACCGGCCTGGCGGGCGCGGTTCTTCTTTTCAGCGTCGCTTTCGGTGGTCAGAACCAGGATCGGGATGGCGCGGTACTTGTCGT
>JAGWJK010000218.1 GCA_028865845.1 Rhizobiaceae bacterium | reverse complement strand
GATCGGGTGCCGCGTCTCCTCGAAATGCGCCGTCGCATGCTGGCCGACCGATTGATCGCAGCAACCGACATGGCCGCATTCGCGGCATATGCGCAAATGAAACCACGTCTGGCCGGTTTCCAGACATTCTTCGCAGCCCAGAGTTCTGGGAGATACGGATCGGATCGTCGCTTCGTGGCTGCAGCCCATTGCTATCGGTCTCCGCTGGTCGGCTGGAGATCAGCATAAACAAAGCGTCGGCAACGACAACCGGGAATTCGCTTCCAGCTGAATGCGGTCCTCAGCCCTTTCAGACCGAGGGCGGCAAAGCGGCGGACTGCGCCTGTTCGACATCCTCGGCCAGACGCTCGATTTCATCATCCTCGATACCAAGCGTCCTCAGTCCGTCCCGGGTCCTGAAGAGATATTCGGCTGAACTGCCGATGCTGCCCGAGGCGGTTGCGAGCCTCTGTATCGTGATTGCCCTCTGCAGACCGCCCGCATAGACGCTGGCCGTCCGATCCATGGTGAACGCAATGCCGCTACCGAAGACTTCGCCATCGGTTCCGACCAGATCGACCCAACGGGGAATATAGGCTCCTGCGACCATCTCTCGTCGCCAGAGCAGGGTGAGTTCGGCTTCGATGCTGTCTTCGGGCAAGCGCAGCGCCACGCCGTCACAATGTCCGCCTTCGTCCAGGCCGAGGACGAGGCCGGGATTTTCCGGCGAGCCGCGACCGGCAATTGCGCTCAGACAGAAGGAACGATGCCAGCCGACGATGCGTGCGCGACGCTGCTCGACGATGTGAATGGCGGGATTCCAGATGAGGGAACCATAAGCGAAGATCCAGGCATCACCCGCCGGCCGGATGGAAAGCATATGGCGCAGGGATTCGCGTTGTTCTTCATCGGTCAGAAGCCTCAATGCCGGAGCCTCCTTCGCGATCATTGCAGCGAAGTCACCATTCGACAACAAATCGCGCGAGAGCCTTTCGCAGACCCCCGACGTATCGAGACATTCCGCCAGGACCTCGCGCCCCTCGTCATGCATGGTCATTCTTGACCGCCCTTCCGTTCTCATCCTCGGCCGCGGGCAAATGGAGACGGTATCTCCGCTGTGAGCATCCAGCCTTGCCTGTACATCCACGCCGCATTCCAAAGATATAGGTTGCCCTGCACACAATCGAAACAGAGCGCTTCTCGCCAGCGATCACGATTGGCATTCGCTCGCATAGGGTCGGAACATCGCCCTTACCTTCCACGGCATCATCGCCCGTTTGATCCAAAGGATAAAGACGGCGGAAACCAACGCTCTGTTTCTCATATGGCGACAATGACAGCGGCAAATGGGTCTCGCCACCCGATATCCGATGTTCGCGGCGAGCGCGGCGATTTTGTCTGTTTCACAGTTCTTCAGATGATGCTGCGTCGTCGGTAGCGCCAATTGTCTCCCGTTAGGATACAGAGAAACCAAGTTCCGCACGTTTATCGCCGCGATGGTCGACAGTAGATCATGGAGGTCTCAGACGCTCACATTGTAGCGCTCAAAAAGGAACCACCATCATGAAACTCTATATCGCCGACAACACCTGCTCTCAGGCTGTCCAGATCATCGCAAACGAACTCGGCCTGAAGCCTGAGCTGATCCACTACGACGTCTTCGGCAAGAGCACGTCGAACAATGATAATTTCGCCGAAGTCAATCCGCTCGGCTACGTGCCGGTCCTTGCCCTCGAAGGCGACGGGGAGCGGCTTTCGGAAACGATCGTCGTTGCCTCATATCTGGCCGACCAGCATCCGGAGGCGGGACTGGCCCCGGCCCATGGCACTCTCGCCCGCGCCAAGTTCGACCAGCTTCTCGTATTCATCGCGACGGAAATTGCGCAAAAGCATATTCCCCTGATGCGCAAGCTGATGACGGAAGACGGCGCGCAATGGACCCGCAACAAGCTGCTGAGCGCCTACAAGGCTCTCGACGATCGTCTCGCCAGCGGCCAGCCCTATCTTGCCGGTGACAACTTCACTGTCGCGGACGCCTATGCATGGGCCACGATGTGGGGCTCTCGCTCCGGCATCGATATCGCCCATCTGAAGAATATCGCTGCATGGAAAGCCCGCATGGATGCGCGCCCTTCGGTGCAGAAGGCACTGAAGGACGAGGCCGAGATCGTGGCGATCCATAAGGCCCATATTGCCGCAAGAGCAGCTTGATACCGCCCGGGAGATCACGGCATTCGCTGCGGTCTCCCGCCGTTCGGGAAGCTTGGATGGCCCTATAGTTTCCCGAGGGCGACGCTTTTCCAGGCCCAGCCGGCATTCAGGACTGCGGCCTGCAGCGGCTTCTTGATCTCGCTGCTTTTGAAGTAATATTCATAGACCTTGCCGAAGGAGAGATCTTCGCGGAAAGCGGTCACGCTCTCGAAACTGACCTCCCACTTCCGGCCTCGGAAGACTTCGGCATTCAAGCTCAACCGCGGAACGCCCGCACGCCATTCGACCGACCATTCCTGATCGAGCGCACGGACCTCGCCATTGGCGTCGTCGAATTTCATCAGCACCTTGAAAGCCTTCTCGATGCCGGCTTCGGCGAATATTTCGTACCATCGCGCATCGACGATCTTCCATTCGCCAACCAGATCGACGCCCTCGGGACTGCCGTCGCGAATGATGAACGGCGCGGTATCGCGATTGATCGCCAGCAGCGCCTGACGAAGCATTACCACTGGATGACGTTGCATGCCTTTCGCCGGCGATTTTCGTCCGCCCAGCCAATCGAACAGTCCCATGTTCCGATCTCCACGTGATTTGCCGAGAATAGCAGCGCCGTCTCGTCTGCGCTTGCCGCCGGGCCTGATGGCGGAAGGCGATCAGGGGTGGCGCTGAAGACAGGCACCGCCCCTGATCGAGATCCTTATTCGTGGATGGTGTAGGAGCTCATTTCGCAGAGATTCTGCGTGTCGGTGGTGGTATCGAGGTTGGAGCCTTCTTCGAACTCGAACTTCATGTCGTATTTGCAGGTGCTGCGGCCGTCAGCGATGGTGATCTCGATGCTTTCGCCGGGGTTGAGGACCTGCTTGCCGAAGACGTCGCCTTCCCAATTGTCGACACCGACCGGCGAGGTATAGAAGTTCGTCAGCACGGAATGCGTGCCGTTCTTGAGCGTGAACACCAGATCCTCGGCATGGGCAGTTGCAGCAAGGCAAAAGAATACGGCCGACGCCGCGAGGGCGAAGCGAGCTTTTCTCATGAATTTCATCCACTTATTGGGTTTTAGACATGAGTTGTGTAGAGTTGAAAAACCCACTGCGCAAGCAAGTGTGACAGGCCGAGGCGGTATCATTTTTGGGTGGAAACGGCCGCGCGGCGCTACCTATGGGAATGGATGGCCGCCCTATTTTCCAAAGGACGGGCGCCAACCCAATAGGGATCGGGCCTTTTCGTTGGAGACCTCAGGCGAGTCCTCCACGATATTGAAGATGCCATCGACGGATTGCCGTACAGCCAGCAGCGCTGCCTCCGCGGCATCATCCACGTGAACGGTAATGTTGCCGCTCGGCGAATCGGCGCCCGTCGCCGGACCGTAAAGTGCGCCATAGCGAAGGACAGTTCCGGCGATGCCAGATGTCCTCAGGGTCAATCTCTCCAGTGTCATGATTGCCTGAGCACTGTCCTGCAGCGGGTCTTCCTCCCGATGCGGCGTATTTCCGGGCTGATAGACCCAGGCGATGCTCTGCGAAATCATCCGTCCCGCGCCCGCCTTGGACGCTGCATTGACGAGATTGGCCGTGCCGACTTCACGCAGGCGGGCATTGCGGATGCGCCCTTCGGCCATCTGAGCAGGGTCGAGACCAAAGGGAAGATCGGTCAATTGATGAATGACGATGTCGGGCTTCGCCTCGGCAAGTGCTGCCGTGAGAGCGTCCGCGTCGAAGACGTCGACGACGACGGGAACCACCCCTGCCTCGATGAGAACGGCGACGCGGTCTGCGCGACGCGTGGTCCCGAACACGGTGTAACCCGCCCTGATCAGCCGTGGCGCCAGCACCTTTCCGATTGCACCGGTCGCGCCGGCTAGAAAAACAGTTTCGGGCATTTGATGATTCCTTCGCTTGACGCCAGCCGAATGTCGCACTGGGCATCCCTTAGGTCCCATGATCTTGGCCCGGAAGAAAGGTGCAAGAAATGCATAAAGCACTAGGCCAAGATCACGGCAACCGGGCTTGCGTCAGGTGGAAGCCGCGCCACACGCATCTCGCATCATGGATGCAAGCTTGAGCGCTTCGCCCGCATCGGCCACGTTGGTAAAACCCAGCAGCAAGCCGGAGGCAGGATCGGCGCCCATATGCCAGGGAGAGAGCGCCTGCAGGCCGAGGTCCATCTTTTGCGCCTGTGCTGCAATCGCGACATCGGAGGCCGAATATCCGATCGGCCGCGCAACGATATGCAGACCCGCAGCCGGTGAGATGATATCGAGCCGGTCGCCGAAGACATGATGCAGCGCATCGGCGAACATCTGGCGCCGCTGCGCGTAAAGCCCGCGCATCTTCTTCAGATGCCGCGCGAAATGACCCTGCTGCATGAAGTCGGCAATGACGGCCTGATGAAGAATCGGACCTCCGGCATCGATCAGCCGCGAGGACTGCGAAAACCTGCCCATCTCGTGGGAAGGTACGACGAGATAGGAGAGGCGCAACCCCGGGTAGAGAACCTTGCTGAAGGAGCCCGTGTAGAGCACACGCTCGTCGGCATCCAGGCTCTTGAGCGATGCCGGCGGCCGCCTGTTGTAGCGATACTCGCTGTCGTAGTCGTCCTCGATAATCCATCGTTCGCCGGCACCGGCCCAGCGCAACAACTGCTGGCGGCGTTCGAGCGACATCATTACTCCGAGCGGGCTCTGATTGGCCGGTGTCACGATCGCGAATTTGGCATGGGGCGCAGATTCGACGCCGGCTGCGACGTCGAGGCCATCCCGGTCCACCGCGACCGGTTGAAGCCTGGCACCGTTGGACAGCAGGAACTCGCGCACGATGAGATATCCCGGCTCCTCAAACCAGAAGATGTCGTCGGGCCGGGAAAGCGTGCGCAGGATGAGATTGAGCGTGGCACGATGGCCCGATGTGATGAAGACCTGATCCGGAGAGCACACGATACCACGCGAAACGCCGAGATAGGCGGCGATCCGCTCGCGGAGCGGTCCGTGGCCTGACGAATCGGGATAGGCCAGATCGCCAGCATCCATCCGGCGTGAATGCCGGCCCACAAGGCGGTTCCAGGTCTTTCGTGGAAAGGCGTCGAGTGCCGGCAGACCGAGCCGAAGGGGTCTCAGATCGTTCGAAGGACTGCCTGACCTGTCTTCTGCGGGGGGAGCCGGATTCTTCGATCTCTTCTCGGCCCGCTGGGCGTGACGAAAATCGACGAAGGTGCCAGCCGCGCCGCGAAATTCGAAATATCCTTCTTCGGCAAGAAGCTGGTAGGCGAGCGTCGCCGTGCCGCGCGACAGGCCGAGTTCGCTTGCGAGACTTCGAACGGAGGGGACGCGATCGCCAGGCCGCAAATGCCCCTGGGCAATGGCGGCCTTGAAGCGTGCACAGATCTGCAGATAAATCGGCTGCCCATCGCGCGACAGGCTGAACTCAATCCCGCGATCCTCCGCCCGACGGCGTCGACCAGTGTCACGAGCTGTCTTGCCGGAGATCACCTGAACAATCCTCCGCCCTGCGGGATGTGGCAGGGCAGGCGAATATCTCTCACAGAACGCGGGCACTCACAATGCCGCCACTGCCTCCCCGAAAACAGGATCGGACGCAAGCATCTCGCCAGCGACGGCAATGGATTGTGCCGCCGTCTCCGGCCGACTCATGCCTTGCAGATAGATGAAACGCACGTCCTTTATGCCGATCGTTTCCAGAATATGGGTGACGTAGGGCGACAGGAAATCCGGCTGTCGCGCATCCTCGCCGCTGTGTGTCCCGCCGGACGAGACGACAACGAGTGCCGGCCTGTCTTCCAGCATTCCGACCTTGTAGCCGCCCGCCTGTGTCGTAAACGTCCGCCCCTTGCGCACGACATAGTCTATCCAAAGCTTGAAGGATGCCGGCACGGTGAAATTATGCATCGGTGTCGAGATCACCAGGTAGTGGCTCTCCTGCAGCTCGCTAATGAGCTCTTCGGAGCTTTGAAACGCCGGCGAGGAATGCGGCGAAAGCGATGTGATCGCGCTGGCATAGGCAGGCTGCATATGTGGCAGGGTCGACGTCGCCACATCGCGCTCGGTGAGATGAATGCCCGGCTGCGCTTCACTAAGATTGGCGATTGCCCTGCGGGCAAGATCATAACCGCGCGTGGTTGCGCCATGCGGGCTGAAACTCAGGTGCAGAACCTTCTTCATAGCGGCAGCGGACTTCATGACAGGACCTGGCTGAAGTGCAGGCCGCGGGACAATAGGCCCTGGCGGAAATAGAAGCGTTGTGCAAAGGCGTTGCCAAGGCCGGTATCCAGCACCAGCATGACGCTGTCGGCTGTCTTCGCCTTCTGCCGCACCTCGTCGAGCAGGCGCCCGCCGATGTTGCCGCGCTGGCTCGTCGGGCGGACGACCAGATCGTCGACATAGGTGAAGGCGCCGTAGATCAGGTTTTCCAGATGGCGGTAGCCGGCAAGGCCGACGACCTCGCCTTGCGTCCACGCAGCCAGCAGAAAATAACCACCCGCCTGCTGTCGCCTCACCCGTTCGACGAACTGCTCCGCGCTTGCGATATGCGGCCGCAACTCGCGCATCACAGCGAAGCTTCGCTCCATGTCGCTATCCGTCTCGACGTGTCTGAACTCGATGCCGTTTTCCATGGTCCATCCTTTGTTTCGGATAGACCTAGCGCGAATATGGCGTGGTCTGCAGAGCCAAAAAATGCGCAAACGACTGGGCCAAGATCACCGCGCTTTGCCCGGCATGGTTATTGCTTCGTTACCGGCACGTTGTTGTTTCTGGGGTAGTGCGTATTGAAACGAAACACTTTGCGGCCGT
>JAGWJK010000217.1 GCA_028865845.1 Rhizobiaceae bacterium | reverse complement strand
ATCGTCGACGAAAAGACTGTCGATGCCCAGGTCAAGGATGGCGATTTCGGCAATGGCTGGCTGAAGACGAATTCCGCGGGCAGCGGCGCCTTCGCAATCGCCAGCTACACGCCGCATGAAGCCCTGGTGCTGCAGGCCAATCCGACCTCGACCGACAAAGCCAAGCTCGCGACCGTCATCCTGCGCAACGTGCCGGACACGGCTGCGCGCCGCCTGCTTGTCGAGCAGGGCGATGCTGATATCGCCCGCGGCCTTTCCGCCGACCAGATCGAGGCGCTGAAATCGAAATCCGGCGTCAAGGTTCTGGCCGTCCCTTCCGCCCGAACCGACTATATCCTCATCAACACCAAGGCCAATGCGACGCTCGGCAATCCGGCCTTCTGGGAAGCGGCCCGTTACCTCGTTGACTATGACGGCATTGCCAAGGACCTTCTGCGCGGCCAGAGCCAGGTGCACCAGGCATTCCTGCCGGTCGGTTTCCCCGGCGCGCTGACCGATACGCCGTTCAAGCTCGATGTCGAGAAGGCGAAGAAGATCCTCGCCGACGCCGGCATCAAGACGCCGTTCAAGGTCGATTTCCCCGTGTTCAACGACCAGCCCTTCCTGTCGATCGCGCAGTCATTGCAGTCGAGCTTCGCCAAGGCCGGCATCGACCTCGACATCCAGCCGGGCGTGGCCAGCGAGATCTACGCCAAGGGCCGCTCCGGCCAATACCAGATCACCCTGCGCTACTGGATCCCGGACTATTTCGACCCGCACTCCAATGCCAGCGCGTTTGCGCTCAACAAGGATAACTCCGCCAACACGGTTGCAAAGCAGGCCGGCTGGGTCATTCCTGAGCTGAGCGACGAAACGCTTGCTGCCGTCAAGGAACAGGACGCCGCCAAGCGCGTCGCCCTCTATCAGGATCTGCAGAAGAAGCTGCAGACCAGCTCTCCCTATATTTTCACCCTTCAGGGCAGCGATCAGGTCGTGCTAAGCGACAAGGTGAAGAACTACGTCCAGGGCCTGAACGCCGATCAAGTCTACTACGACCAGGTGGAGAAATAAGTGCAGGCTGCGGATATCCGCGCACAATCCGACACTGAAGACTTCCGTCAGCCGGCCGGCTGGCGGAGGTTCTTTTTGTTATGGGGTTTTGCGCGTTGGCTCTGGTCCTTCGCACTGACCTTGCTCGGGCTTGCGGTAGTCACCTTCGCCATGACGCGTTTGGCGCCGATCGACCCGGCGCTGCAGATGGTCGGCGATCACGCCAGCCAATCGAGCTATCAGGCTGCAAGGCTGGCGCTCGGGCTTGACGAGCCGCTGCCGGTGCAATTCCTGCGCTATCTGCAGGCGGCCCTTTCCGGCAATCTCGGCCAGTCGATCTCGACCGGTCAGCCGGTTGCCAGCGACATTGCCCGCACTTTTCCCGCGACCGTCGAGCTTGCCACCGTCGCCATTGTCATCGGCGCTGTTGTCGGTCTCGGGCTGGGCATCGCCGCGGCTATGCGGCCGGGAAGCTGGATCGACGCGGGCGCCCGCATGCTTTCTCTTTTCGGCTATTCCGTGCCGATCTTCTGGCTCGGCCTGTTGATGCTGCTGCTCTTTTACGCACGCCTTCATTGGGCGCCGGGGCCGGGTCGGCTAGACGTCGTTTTCCAATACACCGTGAAAAGCGTGACCGGCTTTGCGACTATTGACGCCTGGCTTTCCGGCAAGCCCGGGGCGGTTTCCAGCGCGCTTGCCCATCTCGTCCTTCCGGCGATCGCGCTAGCGCTCTATGCGCTTGCCGGCATTTCGCGCCTGACCCGCGCATCGGTGCTTTCCGAACTTGGGCAGGAATATGTGCTGACGGCGAGAGCCAAGGGCGCGAGCCTGCGCCGCATCGTCTTCGTCCACATTCTCCCGAATATCGCCGGCACGCTGCTGACCGTCGTTGCATTGGCCTATGCAAGCCTGCTCGAAGGCGCGGTGCTGACCGAGACTGTCTTTGCCTGGCCAGGCATCGGACGCTATCTGACGACGGCGATGTTTGCCGGCGACATGCCGGCCATTCTCGGCGCGACGCTGGTGGTCGGCAGTTCCTTCGTTCTGCTCAACGCGCTGACCGACCTCGCGGTCGACAATATCCGCAAGGACCGGGTGCGATGAGCATAGCCACAGCCTCTCCCATGCCGGCGGCCTCGATCCTCCGGCGTATCCTGCGCTCGCCTTCGGCGGCGGTCGGTTCGATCATCGTGCTCGTGGTTCTGGCCGCCGCGTTGTTGGCGCCGGTCGTCGCGCCCTACGATCCGAATGCCCAGGAAACCGCGATCCGGTTGGCGGCACCAAGTCCTGCACACCTGCTCGGCACCGATGCGTTTGGCCGCGACCTGCTTTCCCGTATTCTCTACGGCGCCAGGCCGACGCTGCTGTTGGTTCTCTTCGTCGTGCTGCTGATGGCTCCGATCGGCATCGTCGTCGGCATCCTTGCCGGCTATTTCGGCGGGCTGACCGAACGTATCCTGATGCGGATCACCGATATTGTCATGTCCTTTCCCCGGCTGCTGCTGGCTTTTGCTTTCGTCGCCATCATGGGGCCTGGGCTTGTCAACGGCGTGCTGGCGTTGGCGCTGACAAGCTGGCCTGCCTATGCGCGCCAGGCCCGCGTCGAGACGGCTGCATTGCGCCGCAGCGACTATCTGGCCGCGGCAGAGATGGTCGGCATCAAGGGCATCCGCCTGCTTTGGGGCCATGTGCTGCCGCTGGTCGCGCCTTCGGCGATCATCCGCCTGGCACTCGATCTCTCCGGAATTATCCTCGCCGCTGCTGGCCTCGGCTTTCTCGGTCTTGGCGTGCGCCCGCCGACCGCCGAATGGGGATCGATGGTCGCGGAGGGAACGCAGGTGATCTTCGACCAATGGTGGATCGCCGCCGCCCCCGGCCTTGCGATCCTCATGACCTCGCTGGGCTTCAACCTCGTTGCCGACGGCCTGCGCGACATACTGGATCCCCGCCATGGCTGATCAGTTGCTGAAGGTCGAAGACCTGACCATCTCCTTTCCGTCCGATGCCGGTCCGGTCGGTGTGGTCCGATCGATCTCATTCGAAGTCGGCCGCGAGATTGTGGCGCTTGTCGGTGAATCCGGCTCCGGTAAGTCGATGACCGGCCGCGCCGTCATGGGCCTGCTGCCGCGCCGCGCCGAGGTGCGGGCGAAGACCCTTTCCTTTGACGGGCAAGAGCTGCAATCGTTGAGCCCCGCCGGCTGGAACCGGCTGCGGGGCAGCGGCATGGGCCTTATCCTGCAGGATCCGAAATTCTCGCTCAATCCGGCGCACCGCGTCGGCCGGCAGGTGGAGGAAGCGCTGCTCCTGCACACGAAGCTCTCAGCTGCCGAGCGCCGCGAACAGGCCCTAGAAATGCTGGAAAAGGTCGGCCTTCCCGATCCGCAACGTGTTTACGCCAGCTATCCGGCTGCGCTCTCAGGGGGGATGGGCCAGCGCGTGATGATCGCGTCCATGCTGATCAACCGCCCGAAACTGATCATCGCCGACGAACCGACCTCTGCACTCGATCGTGGCCTGCAGGACCAGATTCTGACCCTTTTGCGTTCGCTGACGGAGGCGTTCGGCATGTCCCTGCTGCTGATCAGCCATGATCTGCAGCAGGTTTCGCGCTACGCCGATCGCGTTCTCGTCATGCGCCATGGCGAAATTGTCGATCGATTGGGCGCGTCGGCGCTCGCCGATGCTCAATCTCCCTATACCCGTGCGTTATGGGCAGCGCGCCCGTCGGCCGCAACCTACGGTACCCACCTGCCCACCCTTGATACCGAGGAGCAGACCTCATGACCGCGCTCGCCGTCGAGAACCTGTCGATCGCATTTGAGGGCGCAAAGGGCCGGTTTGCCGCCGTCCGCGATGTCGGCTTTGCGGTCGAAAAGGGCGAAACCTTCGGCCTTATCGGCCCTTCCGGCTGCGGCAAGACCACCGTGCTGCGCGCTATTGCCGGCCTCAACACAAATTGGGCGGGCTCCATTCAGGTCTTCGGTCAGGCCTTGCAGCCGGAGCGGAAGATCACCGGTGCGCTGCGTCGCGATATCCAGATGGTGTTCCAGGATCCTTATTCGTCGCTGCATCCACGCCACCATATACGGCGTATTCTCGGAGAGCCTTTAGCGATCCAGGGCAGCACGACCGTGGAGGCCGATGTATTGGAAGCCCTGCGGCGCGTCGGCCTCCCCTCGGCCGTTGCGGGTCGCTATCCGCACCAGCTGTCTGGTGGCCAGCGCCAGCGTGTGGCGATTGCCCGCGCTCTGCTCCGGAAACCGAAATTGCTGCTGCTGGACGAGCCGACCTCGGCGCTTGACGTCTCGGTCCAGGCGGAAATCCTCAACCTGCTGAACGATCTGAAGGCGTCGGAGGGGATGACGCTGGTACTCGTGAGCCATGATCCCGGCGTCGTGGCCCATATGTGCGACCGCGCCGTCCGCATGGAAAAGGGCGCGATTTTGCGGGCCATGACACGCAACGATTTCGACGCGGCTCCTTCAGAATAGGCTATTGCGCGGATAAAATTAGCCGGCTTATCAGGATTCCGTAGGTTGCCAGTCTTCCGATCGAAGACCTTCGACACGTTCGAATTCACGAAGATTGTTGGTGACGACGATAAGACCCTGGCTGCGGGCATGACCGGCGATCAGCAGATCATAGCCACCGATCGGCATTCCTTTTCGCTCCAGCGCTGCCCTGATATCGGCTGCATGGCCGGCGGCCGCCTCGTCGAAGACAAGAACGTCCAGCCGAGCGGCGAAGCGCTCGACCTCCCGCCTGTTTTCCACCGGCTTTGCCGACTTCTCCGCTCCGTGCAGAAGTTCCGTGAGGACGATCGTCGAAATGCACAATGTTCCGGCATTGGCGTTGAAGCGCTCGCGAAAGCCTTTCGGCCGGTCCCGCAACACGCGGATGCAGAAATTGGTGTCGAGCATATAGCGCAGCACGCTCAAAACTCCTCGCGGGCTTGCGCTTGCGGCTGGTCGCGCTCACCGATGTCGATCCCTGGCATTTCGAAGAAGTCATCCCACACGCTGTTTGCCGGCACGATGACACGCCGGGCACCGTCGCGAATGATCTCCACTTCGCGAACGTGATCCGGGAAGGCAACATCCTTCGACAGGCGGACCGCCTGCGAGCGATTGGTCTGAAACAACGTGGTTCTCGACATGTCCTGTTCCTTCGTTGGGATATGGCAAATGTATATCCCGAAACGTATATGTCAACAGGATATACCAAAAATTCTCGACAAAATGGCAACTAACCCGGCTCCGCATATCCGCGGCGGCGCTTGCTTCTTTCGATGCGGCTGTAGGCGGCGGTGACGTCCTTGCCTGTCTGAAAGGTCTCGACCTTCGTCTGTCCATCGGTTCCGATCCGGCCCCAGTTTCGGATCAGTGACACTTCGCCGAACAGGGTCGGCTGCAAAGCGAGCACATAAAAGCGTGCCATGTTTCGCTCGCCGTCGACGCGCTGCAGGTAAAGGGTTTGGTCGGGGTTGCCTGTCATGCCGCGATCGTGCCGCAGCCATTATCAAGCGTCCAACGACTTTATCGAATCGATCCGACGGCATCGATTCATCCGCGTGATAGATCCGCAAGCGAGGTTGCGACACTTTGCGCGCGGCTGCCCCGCGAAAGGGCAACCGCGTATCTCATGGAGACGGTCAGGCGGTGCCCTCAGCCGCGCCCGATGAACGGCATTTTCGTTGCCATGACGGTGATAAACTGCACGTTCGTATCGAGGCTCATATTGGACATCATCAGGATGGTGGCGCCGACATTTTCGACATCCATGGTCGGCTCAAGCGCGATCTCGCCGTTTGCCTGCAGGGAGCCGGTGGTGCCCATGCGTTCGGTCATCTGCGTTGCGGCATTGCCGATATCGATCTGCGAAGCGGCGATATCGTGCACCCGACCGTCAAGGCTGATGCTTTTCGTCAGGCCGGTGATGGCGTGTTTCGTGGCGGTGTAGGGCGCCGAGCCCGGACGGGGCACATGAGCCGAAATCGATCCGTTGTTGATGATGCGCCCGCCCCTCGGCGATTGATCCCGCATCGCGCGATAGGCCGCATTGGCGCACAGAAACATGCCGTTCAGATTGACGGAGACGACCGCAAGCCACTGCTCGTAGGCGATGTCGCCGAAATCCGTTGCCGGCGCGCCGATGCCCGCATTGTTGAACAGGACGTCGAGGCGACCGAACGTCGATTTCACGGCTGCGAAAAGCTGGTTGACCGACTCCGGGTCCGTCACATCCGTCGGGACGACCAGAGGCTTGCCTGCCTTTGCCAGTGCTGCTGTTTCCTCCAGCATGTCCTTGCGCCGCCCGGCGATCGCAACGGAATAACCGTCGTTCAACAAGGCCAGGGCCGCTGATCTTCCGATACCACTACCCGCACCCGTTACGATAGCTACGCGTTCAGTCATGACGTTGTTCTCACTCCCTTTGACAAGATCATCCCGGAATCCTGGACGCGGACATGCCGCGATCCATCGGTTGGTCGACAACGCAGCTCGGCATGTCGTCGATTCCGGAATTGGTTCGACCTAGCAGTATCAAAAGGAAATGCGGTTCGAAACAGCTTGTTTGGCAAGACGGGTTCGCGACCCGCCGCTGGCAACTGCGGCGGCGTTTCCTGCTGCCGTTGGTTTTCAACGCTTTTCGAAAATTACCTTCCGGGCGAGCCAGCAGCCCATCGTCACTCTCGCGACCTCACCGTCGCTGCCGCGGCTGAAGACGACGGTCCAGTCGCCGGGGGCGGCGGAGTCCATGGCGCGCTCGTTCGGCATGATCCAGACGTCGGGGCCGATCGCGTATATCGGCTGCATTGCCCCCTTGCCGAGGAAGCCTTCGAAGGCAACGTACATTTCCCCTCCGGCATCTTCGCAGACCAGTTCAGCGTCGAGTTCGGCTGAATAATACCGTCCCTCGTTATCCCTTTTCTCCTGTCCGCCGACCTTGTGCATGTTGGCGATCAGGTTTTCATCCGGA
>JAGWJK010000216.1 GCA_028865845.1 Rhizobiaceae bacterium | reverse complement strand
CAGAGCCTCGGCGATACGGCCCTCGCCCTGCTGCGCCAGCAACCATTCGCTCGCGGTCTCCAGATCGTCGATCGCTGATCGCAGACGTGGCGCCGTTTCACCGAACGCGACGAGATTGGACCGATCCACGGCCTCGGCGATCTCTCGCAACTCGACGATGAAGCCGCGCAAATGATCGCCATTGGTCATCGTCAGCTTACGCACCACGAGATCGACGGCCTGAATGCCGTTGGTACCTTCGTAGATCGGCGCGATACGCGCATCGCGCAGCAACCGTGCCGCACCCGTCTCCTCGATGAAGCCCATACCGCCGTGAACCTGGATGCCGAGCGAAGCGACATCGACGCCGGCATCGGTGGAAAAAGATTTGGCGATGGGTGTCAGCAATGCGGCGCGCTCCTGCCAGTGGCGCTGCATGTCCGGGCTTCGATGCGCCATGTCGATCGCATTGGCGCATGCGTAGCAGATGGCCCGCGAACCCTGCGTCAGCGCTTTCATGGTGAGCAGCGTCCTGATGATATCAGGGTGCTCGATGATCGGGCTCATGCCTGATGCCGTCGTTCCCGGGGCCCTGCCTTGGGTGCGCTCCTTCGCATAGGCGATGGCCTTCTGCGTGGCGGCTTCGGCGATCGCTACGCCCTGAATGCCGACGGCGAGGCGAGCATTGTTCATCATCGTGAACATGCAGGCGAGGCCCTTATTCTCCTCGCCGACGAGCCAGGCGACAGCACCTTTCTCCGAGCCGTATTTGCCGTCGCCGTAGATGATCGTGCAGGTCGGAGAGCCATGGATGCCGAGCTTATGTTCCAGCGAATGAGCGAAATAGTCGTTGCGGGGTCCAAGCGAGCCGTCGTCATTGACCAAGAATTTCGGCACGAGAAACAGCGAAATGCCGCGGGTACCGGCCGGTGCATCGGGCAACCGGGCAAGGACGAAATGGATGATGTTTTCCGCCGCCTCGTGGTCCCCCCAGGTGATGAATATCTTCTGGCCAAACAGGCGATACGTACCGTCGTCGCGCCGTTCGGCACGGGTACGCAGCGCGCCCACGTCCGAGCCCGCATGCGGTTCGGTGAGGTTCATGGTGCCGGTCCATTCGCCGGAAACCAGCTTTTGCAGATATCTGGTCTTCAAGTGTTCGCTACCGTGGGCAACCAGCGCCTCGACCGCGCCCATCGTCAACGTCGGCGCGAGACCGAATGCCATGGAAGCGGAATTCCACATTTCCAGCGTCGCGATGTTCAGCATATGCGGCAGGCCCTGCCCGCCGAACTCCTCCGGTGCCGTCAAGCCGTTCCAGCCGCCGGCGATCCAGTCGCGATAGAGTTTCTCCCAACCGTCGGGGAGAACCACCTTGCCATCGACCAGCCTCGCTCCCTGCCTGTCGCCGATTTCGGCCAGCGGCTCCATTACCTCGCCGGCAAAACGACCGGCCTCGGTCAGGACGGCGTCGACGACATCTCCGCTGAGGTCGCCCAGAAGCCCCTCCTCCATCGCCGGGCCCATGCCGACGACGTGCTTCAACGTGAACGCGATTTCCTCGACCGGCGCTTTGTACATGCTATTTCCTCCGCAGTGATCGCCGACAATCTACCTCACATCGATCATCGGCTAGATATTGTCTCCAGCTTATTGATTTTTACGTAAACGTCAATTTCAGAGATGTGCGTTATGACATGCCGACGAGATCATCCTGCGCAGCTGCGGCATTTCCGCCATCCCGTTGAAATCGTGGGAGCTCGGCCGCCCTTGCATAAACAATCGTCATGAACAAAGACTATGGCGAATAATCTTGACCCTGCGAGCAGTTCGGCGCCCATGAACCCAATCACGACAGCAGCCACGATACCCGGCCTTGTTTGGGCCTATCGACTTTATGCCGATACGGACAAACGGGAACGACTGCCTGACGATACCGATCGCGCCACCTTGTTTTCCGGAGAGGGTTTCCTGTGGCTGCATCTGAGCCTCGTCGATGCCCGCGTGCCCGCCCTGCTGGAGGAAGTGCCAGGGCTCAGTGCGGCGGCTCGCTCGGCTTTGACCACGCATGAGACCCACTCGACCATCACCGTCGAAGAACAGATGCTGTACGGAACACTGGTCGATTTCCAGCGCGAATTCGATCAGGACACCAGCGATATAGGCTGGCTGCATTTCGTGTTGACCGATCGTTACCTGATCACGACCCGGGTACAGCCGCTGCGCAGCGTCGAGCGCGCCCGCCTGCAGATCGAGAAGAACGCCGCCAAATTCACCAGGCCGCTCGATATTTTCGAACTGCTCGTCATCGAGTTTCAGCGCACGTTGATCTCACTGGTCATCGAGATCACCGAAGAACTGAACCTGATCGAGGATTTCGTTTATGAAAACGCGCCGCGTGACGAGCGACGGCGGCTGGCACCGATACGCCGGACGATCGTGCGTCTTCACCGGCATCTGCGCACCGTGCTGTCGCTGATGCGGCGCGCGTCGGCCTCCGATGACGAAGAAATGCCGTTCGGCTTCGACGAAGTGGCAAGCCGCTTGACCGGCCGGCTGGAAGCCGTTGATCACGATGTCTATGCGCTGCAGGATCGTGCCCGGCTGCTGCATGAAGAAATCGATTCCAAGCTTTCCTCCGAGATCAACCGTCACCTCTACATCCTGTCGATCATGACGGCTTTCCTGTTACCGCCGACGCTGGTGACCGGCTTCTTCGGAATGAACACGTCGAGCCTACCGTTTTCAGGTGGCGGCGGCGGCACCGAATATGCGGTCGGCTTGATCGTTGCCTCGATGCTTCTGGCGTGGTGGCTGCTGAGGCGGACGAACATCCTCTAAACAAACAAAACCGCCCGGAATGACCGGGCGGCTTGTTCGATCAGATTAATTTCACCGGCTCAATAATAGGGCGAGTAGCACTGCTGGCGCGGCCCGTTGTTGGGCTGGAAGGTGTTGTCGTAAGCCCGATAGGAGCGATAACGAGCTTCGCACCATTCGACATGCCGCGGATTGATGCCTGCAGCGGGAGCAGGAGCGTAGTAACGCGGCTGGCTTGCGATCGCGCCACCGATGATGGCGCCGGCGCCGAAGGCGGCAAGCGGGTACCAATAGCCGTCATAATAGCGATAGCCGTGGCGGTAGGCCGGGTAGCCACGATAGCCGCCATACCAGCCGCCGCCGCCATGGTAATAGCGCGGATAATATCCGCCGCGATATCCGCCATAGCCACCGTAGTGGCGCCATTGAACCTGCTGTACGTCGGCGGGCACGGCCTTGTCAGAAGCGGCAACCGGTGCGGTCATCATGGGCATTGCGAATGAGGGGGTAAGGCTCGTCAGAGCCACAGCGGCCGAAATAGCGATGGTCGCAATTCTCGCACGGAAACCAAGCATTTATTTCTCCATTCCCTGGTTCATTTTGTGCTTTACGCAATAACGTTCCGTATCGGGGAAAGTTCCCCGAAACAAGGCTTGAGTCGGCCGCTGCATCGCGCGCGTGGAAGGGCGCGCGGGGGATGCAACAAACGCCAACGGCGCATAGTTCTCGCTCAAATCGCTGCCGATTTAAGGCGTTATGCGCAGACCCCACGGTAAATTTATAGCGAGGCCATTCTTAACCCAGGATTAACCAAGTTTCCTTATCTTTGGTCCATGAAGGGATACCGCCGGACTCAAGTTCTGATTTGCAGTTTCCTCTTGGCCCTGGCGCTGCTGGGACCGGCGACAAGGGTCGCGGCCGGTGAACAGCAGCCCTGGAACGACCCGCAAAACGCGCTGATCGTCGATGCCTACGAGCTCAACACCATCGACTGGCAGCAGCTTCTGCAGGATAAGCGCATCGCCGCTTTCATCTCCAAGGCATCCGACGGCCTGCCGGAAAGTTTTTCCTGCACCGGCGATCATGCCGGCGATACGTTCGCGCATTGCAAGACGATGTGGCGCAAATACGCCGTCAGCCGCGAGCTGTTTCAGACGCGCCGCATGCTTGCCAAGATGAATGGGCTGCTTTGGGGCGCCTATCATCTCGGGCGGCCGGGCAATCCGATCGACCAAGCCAATCACTTCCTCGACTATGCCGATCCGAAGCCCGACGAATTGATGGTGTTGGATATCGACGGCAGCGATACGACGCAGTTCATGTCGCTGGACGATGCGCAGATCTTCGTCGGCCACATCAAGACCAGGACCGGGCGTTATCCGATCCTCTACACCAACCACAATATCGCCGAATATATCGCCAGCCATCGCATCGATTATCCGATCCTGTCGCGGCTGCCGCTTTGGTACGCGCGCTACAAGCCCGACGTCAAAGGCACGTTTCCGCTCGGCAACTGGGACAACTACACACTCTGGCAGTTCTCGTCGTCGGACAATTGCTCGGCTACGAAATGCCCTTACCGCGTGCCGGGAACGTTGACGGATATCGATGTGAACGTCGCGCCGATGACGAAGCTGCAGCTTGCTGCGATCTGGCCGCAGGGAGACCTGCTGCCGGCGAAACCCGAACCGGCACCTGATTTCATCGTCAAGGCGCCAGCCTGCCGCGAAGAAATGCAGACCCTGGTCTCGCTGCTGCCAGACCCGATCGTCACCGCCTCGACGGTCCTCAAACCGCCGGTCGAGATCAACGAGCTGAACTACCAGGATTTCTAATCACGCCTCGATCTGCACGTCCATCTTCGGCCGCGAGCAGCAGGCAAGGACATAGCCCTCGTCGATCTCGTCATCGAGAATGCCGCCATTGTGGTTCATCTCGACTTCGCCCGACAGCTTCATGACGCGACAGGTGCCGCAAAGGCCGGATTCACAGGCAGCGCCGATACGCACACCAGCACCACGTGCAGCCTGCAATATGGTCTGTCCCGGCGCGCATGCGACATCCTTGCCAGCCATGGTGAAGCGGATCGACGTCGCCGCCTCCGACGGGGCGTCGTCGCTGACCTCGGCCAGCGGGGTCGCCGCCTGTGCCGGCTGGAAGCTCTCCTGATGGTAGCGCGACATGTCGAAACCGTGGGCTTCGAGCATCGAGCGAACCGCATCCATGAACACTTCCGGGCCACAGCAGAAGATCGTGCGCTCCACGAAGTCTGGCGAGAGCAGCCCGATTTTCGCCTTGTCGATACGGCCCTTCAGCCCCGACCAGAGATCGGTGCGCCCGCAACCCTCGACAATGAAGCCGAGGTCGAGATTGGGCATGAAACGCGCAAGATATTCGAGTTCCGAACGAAAGATGATGTCGGAAGGGCTGCGCGAGCAGTTGATGAAGGCAATGTCCGAAAGCGGCGCAGTGTCGGCCATGTAACGGGTCATGGACATCATCGGCGTCACGCCGGAGCCGGCGGAGACGAAGAGGTATTTCTCGCCGGGATGGCGGATATGGCTGAAATCTCCAAGCGGCCCGATGGCGCGGATGCGCATGCCGGGCTTCAGATTCTCGAACATCCAGCGCGTGCCGATACTGTCCTTCTGCGCCTTGACCGTTATCGCAAGCGAAAACGGCCGCGACGGCGTCGACGACAGCGTATAGGTGCGCATGACGGGCTCCGGCGCCACCGGCAGGTCCAGGGTAACAAACTGGCCCGGCAAATAGCGGAACCAATTGTCCTTGTCGGAGCGGAACGTGAAGGTCATCACGTCGGGCGCTTCGGGCGTTGCCGAAAGACATTCGAGCATATGCTGCCTGTCGTTCCAGGGCTGCATCTGGTCCAGGTGCTGGTGGTGGAGGGAGACCGTCATGTTCATCGGCTCAGGCCACCGCCGAAAGCTTGGCCTGATCACCCTGCAGGCGGTTGATCATGAAATTCGTGTACCATTCGACGAACTGCATGACGCCGCCTTCGTGGATCTCCGAATAAGGACCCGGCTCGTAAGCCGGCGAGCGGATGCCGAAAGCGTTTTCCTCGACGATGCGGCGGTCCTGGTCGTTTGTCTCCGTCCAGACGTGCGTCAGTTCCTCAAGATCGTAGTCGACGCCCTCGACCGCATCCTTATGGACGATCCATTTGGTGGTGACAGCCGTCTCCTCGGCGCTGATCGGCAGCACACGGAAGGAAATCGCATGATCGCCGAGCATGTGGTTCCAGGTGGTCGGATAGTGGAACAGCAGCATGGTGCCGATATTGTTGATCGTGACGTCGGAGGAAAGCGGTCGCTTGACGGCGTTCTGGCCGGACATGGTGTAGCTTTCGGCTCCTTCGATCAGCGGCATGCGCGCGGTGCGGAACTGCCCGTCCGGGGAAAGCTTGAACTCGCTCGGCAGGCCTGCGGCTTCGCAGCGCTGCCAATGGGCGGTGATGACCGGATCGCTCATGGCGCCCTGCACGCCGCTGACGGTCGGCGCTTCCGGGAAGGTCCGGCACAGTTCGGGATGGTTGGCGGCGCAGTGATAGCACTCGCGGTTGTTTTCCCAGACGAGCTTCCAGTTGCCCTTCTCGATGATCGTGCTCTGGAAGGCGATCTTGCCCTCGCTGATGCGATGCGGCGCCACATAGGGCTCGACCATGGCACGGACCGGGGCAAAATCCGGAGCATTCTTTGCCAGGCAGATGAAGATGTATCCGGCGACGCTTTCGCAATGAACCGGCTTCAGCGAGTACTGGCTCTTGTCGAAATCCTCAGCCATCTGGCGGGCAAAGAGCAGCGAACCGTCGAGCTCGTAGGTCCACTGATGGTACGGGCAGACAAGCTTTGCCGACGAACCGCGATCCGTGGTGCAGACGCGCGAGCCGCGATGGCGACAGCTGTTGTGGAAGGCGCGGATCACCTGATCGCGTCCGCGGACGATCACGACCGGATAATCGCCGATCTGGACGGTGAAGTAATTGCCGGCGCGCGGCACTTCGCAATCATGGCCGATGAACAGCCAATCGCGATAGTAGATCATTTCCATATCGAGCTTGAAATAGTCCGGATCGGTATAGAACGGCTGCTCAAGGCTGAAGCCCTGGCGGCGGTTCTTCAATTGTCGCAAAACATTGGTGTTGATATCCATGCGCCTATCCTCGTGCAGTATGTGAGCGGCAGGCGGAGGAC
>JAGWJK010000215.1 GCA_028865845.1 Rhizobiaceae bacterium | reverse complement strand
CTTCATCGGCTCGGAGCTAGCCGGTTTAGGGGCGTCGGAAATCATGTCGAGATGTTGCATGACGCGGTGAATGCCGTCGACCATCAGGCCCACGCTGCTTTCGCTCCAGATGCCGTTGCCGCCGATTTCCGGAAGGATGCTGGGAATGCCGGCGAGCCGCGCGCCATTGACGCTGTTGCCCGGACGGGTCGAGGCAACGGCGATCGGCAGGCCAAAGGCCTCAGCAAGCGCCAGCGACTTGGCGCAACCGCCCGGAAAGATGGTGAAGGGCGCCAGGCTCTCGTCGAGATCGCCGCCATGAAGGTCCATGTAGGCATCGGCCTGCGGATAAACTTCGGTCATCAGCCAATGCGCCAGGCGCTCGCCGGTGCTTCCCTCTGCATTTCCCGGGAACATGCGGTTCAGGTTCTTGCCGTCCTGTGGCATGATGTAGATGCTGCGCTTGGCAAAGCCTTCGATATTGAGGATCGGCAGGATGACGAGCGTGCCCTTGATTGTCTCCGGCTTTGTCTGCATCAGCCGCACCGCCGCTTCGATCGAGCAATATTCCGACGCATGCACGCCGGCCGTGATCAAAAGGCAGGGACCCGGCTCTGCGCCCTCAATGATGCCGAACGGAATTTCCAGATCGTGGATCGGTTTGATATGGCCGAACTCGACGCGTGGTCGTCCGGTCTTGAAGGCTGGCAAGACGGTCATGGAAGCTGATCCTTTATCGATAAACTCAGGCTGGCGGGAGAAGCGATTCGCGTTCGATACGATATGCGATCGGTCACGGTGATTTAATCATATTATCAATCGTCTCGTGTTTGCCACATCGAACGGCGATAACGTTTCGGTGACTTCCGCAACGATTGCGTGAGGCAATGGGCGGGACCTCTGGCAAAACCCCACCCCTCTGCTATGTCGGAAGCAAAGGTCCACGGGCCAACGATCGATTGCTTGATACCAGGAGTTTGATGAATGACCGATTCACCTGAATATACGCCACCGAAGGTCTGGACCTGGAACAAGGGCAGCGGCGGCCGTTTTGCCAACATCAACAGACCGATTGCCGGCCCGACGCATGACAAGGAATTGCCGATCGGCCGCCATCCGCTGCAGCTCTATTCGCTCGGAACGCCGAATGGCGTGAAGGTTACGATCATGCTGGAGGAGCTTCTTGCTCTTGGTCATAACGGTGCTGAATATGACGCCTGGCTGATCAAGATCGGTGATGGAGACCAGTTCGGCAGCGGTTTCGTCTCGGTCAATCCCAACTCCAAGATACCGGCTCTGATGGATCGTAGCGGTCCGAAGCCGATCCGGGTCTTCGAATCCGCGTCGATCCTGACCTACCTTGCCGAGAAGTTCGGCGCTTTCCTGCCGACCGAGCCGGCCACGCGCGCCGAATGCTTCTCCTGGCTGTTCTGGCAGATGGGCAGCGCGCCCTATCTCGGCGGCGGGTTCGGACACTTCTACGCTTACGCGCCGACCACGATCGAATATGCGATCGATCGGTTTGCCATGGAAGTAAAGCGTCAGCTCGATGTTCTCGATCGCCGTCTTGCCGAAAGCGAATATCTTGCCGGCGACGACTACACGATCGCCGATATGGCCGTCTGGCCCTGGTATGGCGGCCTGGTGAAGGGCTGGCTCTATGAGGCGGGCGAATTTCTGCAGGTTCAGGACTACAAAAACGTGGTGCGCTGGGCCGACGCGATCGGCAACCGGCCGGCCGTGCAGCGCGGACGCATGGTCAACCGTGTTTTCGGTGAACCGTCGACACAGTTGCACGAGCGCCATGACGCCAGCGATTTCGACACTAAGACGCAGGACAAGCTGAACCCCGCCGGCTGATCCGGCTCCGCCTCAGCTTTGAGAGGCCGATGGTCGCCGCGCAAGCGGCGGCCGGCTTGTGAGCCTGTTGCCAAATGCCGACATTGATTTGCCGAGTTGGCCGCTATCTCAAATGTAAAGCGGGGCCATTCTCCGCCAGGCGCCGGCCCGGTGGGCGCGCCCATCCCAGACATGCAGCCGATGGTCGATATTCTTCTCGCCGAGAAGATGGCTGAGATGGCGGTTGTTATCGAGGAAGGGATCGGTGTTGCCGATGGTCAAGACGATCTCGACTTCGCGCAGTCTGTCGAGCTGCCAGCCGTTGGCAAGTCCCGGCAGAAAATGCGTTGGCGTATGAAAATAGACGGTATCGTCGTAGTAGCCGTCGAACAGATCGCTGAAGCATTCGACCTTCATCGTCAGGTCGTAGCGACCGGAAAAAGCGACGAGCTTGCGGAAAAGGTGAGGGTGGCGGAAGACGAGGCTCGTGGCCTGGAAGGCGCCCAAACTGCAGCCGTGCACAATGGTGCACTCATGCGAATTCTTCTGCGCCATCAATGGCAGCACTTCATTCAGTATATAATCTTCGAATGCCACATGCCGGCGAATGCGGTCGGCGGGGTGCTGATGAAAGCCGTAGAAGGTTTCGGTTGCGAGGCCTTCGATGAAGTAATGATGCAGTTGGCCAGCCCGCACCTTGTCGGCAAGGCTGACGACGATGCCGACATTCTCATATTCCCAGAAACGTCCGTCGCGCGTCGGAAACATCAAGACCTTGGCGCCGGCATGGCCGAAGACCAATAGCTCCATATCTCGATGCAGTCGCTGGCTATACCAGCGAAAATATTCGCGGTTCATGGCACCTTGAAAAATCGTCCGACCTTGTCGCGGAGAACCGCGTTTTGCACTGCACTGTCAGGATAATCGAAATGGCCGGCATCGAGGATGAAGATTTCATTAAATTTTTCGAGCGAATTTGCGACAGCGAACTGACAAGGCGGCGCAACGGCCGGATCGAAGAGGGCAACGGCGGTAAGCATGGGCTGTTTTATGCGCATTGCAGCAATCGCAGCATCGAACAGCCTCAGCTTCTGGAGCATGCTGCCATGGGCCTGCTGGTAGGCCTGAACGGATTGGGCGCTGCCGATGGTCGGCAGCGTCAGCCATAATGGCCGGTGGCCAAATGTCGGCACCACGAGGTGCCCGCGATCGATGCGCTGGTCGAAGGCGATGGCAAGGGCGCCGATGCCGCCGCCGAAGCTGATGCCGCTATAGCCGATTTTCCCGGCAAGCCAGGGGTAAAGGGCAAGAAGTGCCGACACGCCGACCCAGGCATCGTCAACGCAACCGCCAATGATATAGTCGTCGGGCCTGTCGATATCGTAGAGCACGTGTCCGCCCGGATCGGCCGGAATCGGCGGATGGGCGCTGCGGGAAATTCCGCGAAAGCAGGGAAACAGGATTGCGGTTCCTTCGACGGGAACGTCGAAGTCCGGCATATCGCGGCCGCCATAGCCATGCCCGACTACGAGGCCGCGGCGGACCTCTCCCTTTCGCGGCAGCAACAGCCAGCCGCCGATCTCAAACGCGCCGGTCGAGCGGTAGACGATATCGTGCACATGCCAATCGTCATGGCTGAACTTGCTGAGGCTAAGTCTTGGTTGCGGATCGACCGCAAGCGCCTGCCGGTACCGGTTCTCCCAGAAATCGTCGAAGCCTGACGGCGCTTCGGGCGGGGCGATGGCGCGAAGCTGCTCGAGCCCCATGCCGTAGGTTGGATCGAAGGCGAAAGGATGTGTTTTTGGAATGGCCATTCGACGCTTGTTTCGCGAAAAGACAGGCGGCGCAAGGCAAAGCGGGTGACAATACCCTCAAAAACGCTTGATCGCCTCGTCTCCCGGTCACATCGGCTATGGCTGGCGGCTTCCCGATGAGACGCTATCGTTTTTCAGCGTCTTTCATACTGTGTCAGCCGGGGACATGGATCAGCCACGGGTGGTCCATTACGGAAATTACACGTGCCGAAGTCTTGCCTTGAGGTCTGCATCTTCATACTTTTAGTGAAGAATATGCATATGGTCTCGGGTGGATGCCGTGGTCTGCGGAGCCCGGGTCGAGAGCCTCAGCAGGATGAAAAGCATGGATATCGATAGGATTTTGCGGTCGGTCGTGGCCGTGCGCTCCTCCATCCCCGAAGATGCCTTCACGGCAACGACCCTCGGAACTCTCAGAGAAGGTAGCGGCGTCGCCATCCGGGAAAACGGGCTGGTGCTCACGATCGGTTATTTGATCACCGAGGCCGACGAGGTGTGGCTGACGAACAGCGACGGACGCGTGGTTCCGGCCCATCCGCTGGCCTATGACCAGGAGACCGGCTTTGGATTGGTGCAGGCCCTGGGCAAGCTCGATGCTCCGCCATTGGAATTCGGCGATGCCTCCAAGGCCGATGTCGGCGATCCCGTCGTCTTTGCCGACGGATTGGGCGAATTCATCGAGGCGAATATCGTCGCCAAGCAGGAATTTGCGGGTTATTGGGAATATCTGCTCGATGAGGCCATCTTTATCGCGCCGGCCCATCCGGCATGGGGCGGCGCAGCATTGGTCGATGCCGAAGGCAAGCTCCTCGGTATCGGTTCTCTTCGGCTGCAAATGCTGAAAAGCGGAGAGGCGGCTGACATCAACATGGTGGTGCCGATCAATCTCCTGCCGCCTATTCTCGACGATCTGCTGCGTCGCGGCAAGGTCGACAAGCCGCCGCGGCCATGGCTTGGCGCGTTTTCCGCCGAAAGCAACGGCGGCGTCGTTGTCATGAATGTCGCCGAAGGTGGGCCGGCCGAACAGGCAGGCCTGCGTCAAGGCGACATCATCTCGGAGATCCGCGATGGCGAAGTCGATGGTCTTGCGGATTTCTATCGCAAGGTCTGGAGCAGCGGTCCGGCTGGCGCCGAAATCCCCATGCGCGTCCTGCGAGACGGCCGCGAAGCTTGGCTGCGCGTCAAATCGGCGGACCGCAACAGCTTCCTGAAGAAGCCGCAGCTTCAATAATATAGCCCTTCGCGGCTCGCGTCGGCATGTCCGTCGCGAGCCGCGATGAAAGGTCTCAGCCGTTGCCCACGGTGTTCCTGAAGGTCAGTTCGACGCGACCGAAGCCATGGAATTCGACCGTGTAGTGCTGGCCCGGCTTGGCGAAGGTGAGGTCGGTCAACGTGCCGGCGGTGATCAGTTCACCCACCGCGAACGACTTTTCGGCTTGGACTGTGTGAATGAATTCCACCACCGGCAACATGGGATCACCGCGCATATGGCCGCCGACCCTGTCGAGGATATCGACGCCGTCGCAGGTCAGCGTCACCCGCAGCTTGGAGAGATCCATATCCCGCCAGTCCGGACGAGCCTCCCCGATTACCAGGCCGCCGTTCGACATGCGGTCGGCGACCCTGTCGAGTGGCGGCGTATCCTGATAGCTGACGAAACGGCTCGAAACGATCTCGATCGCCGGAAATGCCGTGAGCACGGCTTCGATTTCCGAACGCGAATAAGGCTCGGCGCGGCGTTCGAGAGGACGATCGAAGCGAAAGGCGATCTCACCCTCGACGCCCATCGGGGAATACATGGTGCCATCGACCTTCGCAGGGTTCGCAAAGCAATCCCTTGCGAACATCGCGCCCCACATCGACAGTCCCGAGGGAGCGTCGGTTACCACCTTCCAGCCGGCAACAGGGCCGCCGAGCCGCTGGACCAACACTTCCTGCATGGCCAAGGCCTCGGGGATCGAGGGCGGCTTGCTGGCAGGCGGCAGTTCCGTAAGCCATTCACCACTTTCGGCCGCGTCACTCAGCAGCCTTATGGCCGTCTCCAGGTCCGGCGCGTTCATCGTGCTCATTCCTCTGTTTGAAAAAACTGTCTTGCGCCGCGAACGATGAGATCGTTGATCCAACCAACCCGAACAAAATCCTCGCGCACGGGTTTTCCGGCAGCCCGAATGCGGCGCGAGGCGTCCTCGACGGCCGCCGCGACATCGGGATGTCCGGGGTTGCCCGGATGGCCCAGCGACTGTGCCAAGTCCATCATGCCAAAGCTCAAATAGTCGATACCAGGCAGGGCGGCAATATCGCCGGCAGCCTCAAGCGCGCCAACGGTCTCGATCATGATCGAAACGCACATGTCTTTATTGGATTGAGCCATATGGGCTGGCATGTCGGCGATGCCGGCGGTGAATTTCGGGCGGTTGCCACCGAACGAGCGGTTGCCGATGGGGCCGAAATAGGCAGCATCGATCACTGCCTTGGCGTCGGCGAGCGAATCGACGTGCGGAACGACGATGCCTTTGACACCGCGATCGAGAAACCTGCAGATCGTCGCTGCCGACGGGTCCGGCACGCGGGCAATCGCCGTGATGCCATGCCGTTCCGCAGTGACGCAGGCATATTCAAGGTCGCGATTGTCGAAAGCGCCGTGCTCGCCGTCGAGGTAGACATAGTCGACACCGACGATGGCCAGAAGCTCGATGATCCCCGTATGCGGGAATGTCAGATGTAGCCCGCGAATCTTGCGTTGCTCGGCGATTGCAAGCTTGATGCTATTGGTGGTGGTCGAGGCGCTTATCCTTCCTTTGCGGCTTCCCGAGCCTGAACGTTTCCGGCAAATGCCGCGCATAACTTGCTAAGAGCAAGCATTCCTGGATCATCGAGCCCACGGCTCTTGTCGCCATAAACACGGGCGCGGCCGATGCGATTGGGGCGATCCCGAAAGCTGTCGAGCGCTTCCTTCGCGGCCCGGTCGGCAACCACGGCATAATCGGCCGGTCTAGCGGTGGAGAGGGCCTCGGCAACCGCCTGCAATCCGTCGATGACCGTCTTGTCGCCGAGTGCCGCTCCACCGCGAGCAAGCATAGCGGCGCAGATGTCTGAGAGGAATTCAGGAAAGCGTTCGGCCGGCAATTTCGTCTCCCCGCGCGTAGCCTTGGACAGCGACATGAGCGCAGTCATGACCAGGGTGCCAAGGCTGGACCCGGTGGACGCCGAAGCAGCCTTGGCAAGCTCCATGAAGGCCACACCCAGATCGTCGGTGCTGCTGAGATCGACCTTGCCAACGCCATCGGCGAGGCGCTTCAGCATGCCGCCGGTATCGCCGTCGCCCAGTCTCGCGTCGGCCGCGTTGAGCTCGGCTTCGGCAGCGGTGAAGCAAAACGCGGCCGTTTG
>JAGWJK010000214.1 GCA_028865845.1 Rhizobiaceae bacterium | reverse complement strand
CGCCGCGGATATCGCGCACGCCCATGGCGCAGGACGCTTGCGGCTTCGGCGGGCCACCCTTCACCTCGACGAGGCACATGCGGCAGTTACCCGCCACCGACAGTCGTTCATGGAAGCAGAAGCGCGGGACTTCGGCGCCGGCTTCCTCGCACGCCTGGATAAGCGTGTAGTGATCCGGAACTTCGATCTCTTTACCGTCAATCTTCAGTTTAGCCATCGTCCACTCAGTCCTATGTCACGTCTGCTGCCGTACTTAGCATCAGACAATTTCATGATCGCAACACCATCTCGCCACCGGCGCGGGATTTGAGCCGCGTTGGCACCGGTCTTGCTCACAATCGTCTTTGCCGTGCCTTGCCCCCGCAAGATCGGCGTCCCGGCTGAAACAGGGCGGTAAATCCGCCTTATGTCTGCCGCCTTCTCATCATCTCTTCCCGGCCGCTTGGATCGACCGGAGAAAATTCATTTCCTGCCTGTCGCCTTTGCGGCAAGCGCCTTTGCCTGCCCGACCCAGTCGTCGCGGCCAATGCGGCCTTCGAAACCAAGCTCCGTGTCATAGCGCTGCACGTCGGCATCGCTCCACGCGGCAATATCGGCAAAGCGCAGAATTCCGCGTCCGTTCAGAACCTGTTCCAGTTTCGGGCCGATACCCGAAATCATCTTCAAATCGTCGGCCTTGACCGTAGCCTTGCGGCTACGAGCGGCAGCAGGCAGCTTCTCCACAATCGCTGCCGCCTCGGCCGGCACCACGGGTGTCTTTGCCGCAGCCTTGGCTTTCGCCGGCGCTGACTTTGGCGCGACCGTCACCACAGGCTTAGGTTCGACCTTGGCAACGGCAGGCTTTGGCTCGACCGGCTTGGGTGCTTCTACGACCCCAGCCTTTGTAAACGGGACGACCGCAGCAGGCTTCGCCTCCCCTGCTTCGGCATTCTTTCGCGCCGGTGCTTCGCCAGCGATCCTGTTTTCGTCCAGCGCGACGGCGAGCTTCGTCGATGCCTCTACCGCTCCCTGCAGGGCGCCGAAGAAGGCACCGGCCATCTGCGAGGAGAGACCGAAGCCGATCGCCGCCGCCGCGGCAAATGCCGCAGCCGGATGCGCCATCAGCGGATGCATCGGAAAAGCCGGCGAATTCCGCAGCATATCCGCAGCAAGACGACCGAGATCAGCCGATGCCTCAGCCACTCCGCTCTCCTGTCCGATATGTGCCGTCTTCACCATCATCTTCCTTACTCAGCTGCTTCCAGCACCGCGCCGTGGCTCGTTGCGTTGGCCGTATACTGATCGATGCGCTTTTCGATTTCCGGACGGAAATTACGGATCAGACCCTGCACCGGCCATGCGGCGGCATCGCCGAGCGCACAGATGGTGTGGCCTTCGATCTGCTTCGTGACCTGGAACAGCATGTCGATTTCGCGCTTCTGCGCGTTGCCGCGCGCCATGCGCTCAAGAACGCGCCACATCCAGCCTGTGCCTTCGCGGCAGGGCGTGCACTGGCCGCAGCTCTCATGCTTGAAGAAGGCCGAGATGCGAGCGATCGCCTTGATGACATCGGTCGACTTGTCCATGACGATCGCAGCCGCCGTGCCGAAGGACGACTTGACTTCGCGCAGACCGTCGAAATCCATCGGGCAGTCGATGATATCGGCAGCAGGAACGATCGGGCAAGACGCACCGCCGGGGATGACGGCGAGCAGATTGTCCCAGCCACCACGGATACCGCCAGCATGCTTGTCTACGAGTTCACGGAAGGTGATGCCCATCGTTTCTTCGACCGTGCACGGGCGATTGACGTGGCCGGAGAGCATGAACAGCTTGGTGCCGACATTATTCGGACGGCCGAAGGACGAGAACCAGCCGGCGCCGCGACGCAGGATCGTCGGGGCAACGGCGATCGATTCGACGTTGTTGACCGTGGTCGGGCAGCCGTAAAGACCCATGTTGGCCGGGAATGGCGGCTTCAGCCGCGGCTGACCCTTCTTGCCTTCCAGGCTTTCCAGCAGGGCGGTTTCTTCGCCGCAGATATAAGCGCCGGCACCATGATGAACGTAAACATCAAAATCCCAGCCGAGCTTGTTGTTTTTCCCAAGCAAACCGGCATCGTAGCATTCGTCGATCGCTGCCTGCAGGGCTTCGCGTTCGCGCATATATTCGCCGCGAACATAGATGTAGGCGGTGTTCGCACCCATGGCGAAACCGGCAATGACGCAGCCTTCGATCAGCGTATGCGGATCGTGGCGCATGATGTCGCGGTCCTTGCAGGTGCCCGGCTCGGATTCGTCGGCGTTGACGACGAGATAGTGCGGACGACCGTCGCTCTCCTTCGGCATGAAGGACCACTTGAGGCCCGTCGGGAAGCCTGCACCGCCACGACCGCGAAGACCGGAGGCCTTCATCTCGTTGATGATCCAGTCACGGCCCTTTTCGAGAATCTGCTTGGTGCCGTCCCAGTGGCCGCGGCTCATCGCGCCTTTCAGGGACTTGTCCTTGAGACCGTAGATATTGGTAAAGATGCGATCCTGATCCTGTAACATACCTTACCCCTCACTCGGCCTTCTTGCCGACGGCAGTATTGTCTTCCTTGGCCGGAGCCGCCTTCGGATGCTCCTCCGGCAGCGCGGTCTTGCCATCAGCCGGGCTCTTCAGCGCCGGATTGGTCTCGGCGTCGCTGCTGACCGGGCGTCCGGCCTCGGACGGCGGCGTGACAACCGTCTCGGCGACAACCTTGGTGCCGGCCTTTGCCTTGGTGGCCTTCTTGGCCGTCGGAAGCGGCGAGTCGAGAAGCGACGTCAGACCACCTTCCGGAGCCGAGAACAGGCGATCAATCTGCGGACCGGTCTGAACCTCGGCACCCTTGCCTGCGACGAATGCATCGATGATCTCTTCGAGACGTTCCGGCGTCAGATCCTCATAGGTATCCTTGCCGATCACGACCATCGGTGCGTTGACGCAGGCGCCCTGACATTCGACCTCTTCCCACGAGAGCGTGCCCTCGTCGTTGCGTTCGAGCGCATGGGCGTTGATCCTGCTCTTACAGACCTTTACCAGCCCCTCAGCGCCGCGAAGCATGCAAGGCGTCGTGCCGCAGACCTGGATATGGGCACGGGAGCCGACCGGATGCAGCTGAAACTGCGTGTAGAAGGTGGCAACCTCAAGCCCACGAATATAGGCCATATCGAGCATGTCGGCGATCTTTTCGATAGCCGCCTTGCTGACCCAGCCCTCCTGCTCCTGCGCACGCATCATCAACGGGATGATGGCGGACTGCTGGCGCCCTTCGGGATATTTCTTGATCGTCTTTTCCGCCCATACCGCATTCTCATCGTTGAACGCGAATGCGGCTGGCTGGAATTGATCTTCGGCTAGTCGACGAACGGACATCTTTCACGCCTTATCTCAGTTTAAGGACCCACACCGCGTATCCGTCAGAGACGAAAATTCGCAGGCATAGGCCGACTGGTCTTTCTGCATAAACACAACGAACTTGCCGCCATTCGGCACGGCGGCCTTTATCTCATAGCCGCGTGACACGAGATCGGCCATGGTCGATGTCGTGCCGGTCTGGGCCGTATTTCCGCTCTTGGCAGCGTTCGAAGTTTTGGCATTCGAACCTTGCACAGAGATGCTCGGTAACGCCTGCGGCTTGCTGCTTTCCTGAGCGGATGCTCCGGAAGCGGCAAGAAGAACTGCGACGATGACCGGCACAAGCTTCATTAGCGATCCACCTCACCGAACACGATGTCGAGCGAACCGAGCACGGCTGCAACGTCTGCAAGCTGATGGCCGCGGCACATGAAATCCATGGCCTGCAGATGCGCATAACCCGGAGCGCGGATCTTGCAGCGATACGGCTTGTTCGAACCGTCGGAGACGAGATAGACGCCGAATTCGCCCTTCGGCGCTTCGACGGCGGCGTAAACTTCGCCGGCCGGCACGTGGTAGCCTTCGGTATAGAGCTTGAAGTGATGGATGAGCGCTTCCATCGAGCGCTTCATCGCACCACGCTTCGGCGGCACGACCTTACCGTCGAGCGAGGAGACCGGACCGATCTTGGCGTCGCCGAGCAGGCGGTTGACGCACTGCTTCATGATGCGGACCGACTGGCGCATTTCGATCATGCGTATGAGGTAACGATCGTAGCAGTCGCCGTTCTTGCCGATCGGAATATCGAATTCGAGATCCGAATAGCATTCGTAGGGCTGCGAGCGGCGCAGGTCCCAGGCGGCACCGGAGCCGCGGACCATGACGCCCGAGAAGCCCCAAGCCCAACAGTCTTCCAGCGATACGACACCGATATCGACGTTGCGCTGCTTGAAGATGCGGTTGCCGGTCAAGAGATCGTCGATATCGTCGAGCGCCTTCAGGAAAGGATCGCACCAGTTGCCGATATCCTGCACGAGTTGTTCCGGCAGATCCTGGTGAACGCCGCCCGGACGGACATAGGCGGCGTGCATACGCGAACCGGAGGCGCGCTCATAGAACACCATCAGCTTTTCGCGCTCTTCGAAGCCCCAGAGCGGCGGCGTCAACGCGCCGACGTCCATGGCCTGCGTCGTGACATTCAGCAGATGCGACAGGATGCGACCGATTTCCGAATAGAGCACGCGGATCAGCTGACCGCGGATCGGGATATCGATGCCGAGCAGCTTTTCGACGGCCAGTGCATAGGCATGCTCCTGGTTCATCGGCGCCACGTAATCGAGGCGGTCGAAATACGGAACGGCCTGGAGATAGGTCTTCGATTCGATCAGCTTTTCCGTGCCGCGATGCAGCAGGCCGATATGGGGATCGACTCGTTCCACAATTTCGCCGTCCAATTCGAGGACAAGACGCAGAACGCCGTGCGCAGCCGGGTGCTGCGGGCCGAAATTGATGTTGAAGTTGCGAACGTTATGTTCTGTCATGGCGGCGCTGCTCGCGTTGTCAGATATTCAGTGAATGGCAGGCTCCAGCCCGCCACACGCCCTAAATTATGCCTTGGCCTTTTCGTCGCCGGGCAGCACGTAGTCGGTGCCTTCCCACGGAGACAAGAAGTCGAAGTTACGGAATTCCTGCTTCAGTTCGACCGGCTCGTAGACGACGCGCTTGGCGGCGTCATCATAAC
Organism: Rhizobiaceae bacterium; assembly: GCA_028865845.1. Lineage (GTDB taxonomy): Bacteria > Pseudomonadota > Alphaproteobacteria > Rhizobiales > Rhizobiaceae > Rhizobium. The sequence goes on along the minus strand of JAGWJK010000214.1, from coordinate 1,919 downwards.
GAACCTCGACGAAACCGGTGGTCGGAAAATCCTTGCGCAGCGGGTGACCTTCGAAACCGTAGTCGGTCAGCAGGCGGCGCAGATCGGGATGGCCGGTGAAGAGAATGCCGTACATGTCCCAGGTTTCGCGCTCGAACCAGTCGGCGCCGGGATAAACGGCGCAGGCCGAAGGCACGGGTTGATCCTCGGCGACCGGAACCTTGACGCGGATGCGCAGATTCTTCTTCGGCGACAGCAGGTGGTAGACGACGTCGAAACGATCGGGACGCTGCGGCCAGTCGACGCCGCAGATATCCGTCATGTTGACGAAACCGCACTTGGCGTCGTCGCGCAGGAAAGTCAGAAGCGGGATCACGTTCGCCGCTGTCGTCGTCACGTTCAGTTCGCCGTACTTGATTTCGGTCGACGAAATCAGCGCACTGCGCACTTCCGTGAGATAGGTGACGAGCTCGTTCAGGGCTTCACTCATATTGCCTGGTCCCCTGCCTTACCGTTCGATCGTGCCGGTGCGCCGGATCTTCTTCTGCAGCAGAAGCACGCCGTAAAGCAGCGCCTCTGCCGTGGGAGGACAGCCCGGTATGTAAATGTCGATCGGCACGATGCGGTCACAGCCGCGGACGACCGAATAGGAATAGTGATAGTAACCACCGCCGTTGGCGCAAGAACCCATCGAGATGACGTAGCGCGGCTCGGGCATCTGGTCGTAGACCTTGCGCAGCGCCGGGGCCATCTTGTTGGTCAGCGTGCCGGCGACGATCATCACGTCCGACTGGCGCGGCGAAGCACGCGGTGCAAAGCCGAAGCGCTCGACGTCGTAACGCGGCATCGAAACCTGCATCATCTCGACGGCGCAGCAGGCAAGACCGAAGGTCATCCACATCAGCGAGCCGGTACGAGCCCAGTTGATCAGCTCGTCCGTCGAGGTGACCAGGAAACCCTTGTCGGCGAGTTCATTGTTGATCTCGCCGAAAAACGGATCGTTGCTGCCGACAGGCTTGCCGGTCGCGGGATCGATGATCCCCTTCGGCTGCGGCGCAACGAGCGTCGTGTTGCTCTGGGCTACTCCCATTCGAGGGCTCCCTTTTTCCATTCATAGATAAAGCCGATGGTCAGCACCGCGAGGAAAACCATCATCGACCAGAAACCGAACCAGCCGATCGCGCCGAAGGACACGGCCCACGGGAAGAGGAAGGCGACTTCGAGGTCGAAGATGATGAAGAGAATCGACACGAGGTAGAAACGAATGTCGAACTTCATGCGGGCGTCATCGAATGCGTTGAAGCCGCACTCGTAGGCCGACAGCTTTTCCGAGTCGGGTGCCTTGAAGGCGACGGCAAACGGCGTGATCAACAACGCCAGGCCGATCACTACGGCAATACCAATGAAAATCGCTATCGGAATATAGGAACTGAGCAGTCCAGTCATCATGTCCATCCCTGCTTGCGAAAAGCGCCTGGGCGGCACCCCTGAGCAAATGCCCAGCAAGCGAAAGAGCGTTGCAACAAAGCCGTGGTTAGCGCAGCCGGAGCGCGGGCGCAAGCCTTTTGAATAGCTCCGTCCGAGCGCAACCGAACCAAGCTTATCGAGAGCCTGCAACGATATAGCGACAAATCCGCGCAAAGGCACAGCAGCTTTTTCGCACCCGCAGCAGAATGATGATTGATTGTAATAGTTTGAAAGAGAATGGCGCGAGTGACGGGGCTCGAACCCGCGACCTCCGGCGTGACAGGCCGGCACTCTAACCGACTGAGCTACACCCGCGCATTGTTTGATCTCGCGATCAGGGGAAATCCGGATCGGATGCCCGTAGCGGCGAAGGTCGTTTCGGGGGAGGGCATATGAGTGGCTTTTGAAATGCGTGGAGCGCGAACCTGCCATGCAAATCCGCGGAGCTGAAACCATCAGGCGGTCATCCCCAA